>DASZPI010000528.1:0-3450 GCA_035550355.1 Pirellulales bacterium | reverse complement strand
AAATCGACGTGCCCGCGATTCACCTCCTCGAACACCGCCGCGATGCTGGCAACCGGCACCTGCTCGATGCTCGAACCGAATCGCTCCAAAGCCGCCAGATGGCTGAAGCTGTAGAACGGCCCCAGGAACGCGACCCGCTGGTGACGCTCGAGCGCTCGCGCGCCGCTGAGCAATTCGCGGTAGATGCTTTGCACGCACTCGTTCGACAGTGGGCCTCGGTTTCCCTCGGCCACCTTCGCGAGCACCGGCTGGAACTCGCAGACCGAGCCGGCCGAGCCGTCGGCCTCGCTGGCCTGGCAAAGCTTGTTGGTCAGCACGGCCCGCGTGTTCAGCAGCTTCAGCAGTTCCCGATCGGCCCGATCGATCTCATGGCGCAACGCGGCGGCGGAGGGAGCGGCCGGCTTTTTACCGCTGGATGCCTCTTTGGCCATCGCTCGAGCCCTAGCAGAACAGAAAACGGCTTGCGTGCATGCGTCGATGAGTTGGAGTCCCTATGTACTTGTGCCGCAATGGGTTGTCAAGCAATCGCCTCGCCGCGGCCACGGACATCCAATACCCGCCGCCGGCTGTCGCATCCCGGGGGCTGCCAATCTGGCAGCAACATAGGGCGGCTGTTTTCTTGCGCGCAGGCCACTTGCCCGGCCTTTGATTTTAACTGGTTGTTTTGCAATAGTTTGCGGTCGACAAATCGCGGCTCGCGGGCCGCGGCATGCCCTTTGCTTTTTGACCAGTGACACTTCTCAGACAGCCAATCAGGCGTCCAAATAGCGGCATTCAGCAAAACAAACCAAGCGGCCTGTGCCCCGACGCTCGCCGGCACCGGCTCGAATGACACATCGAAGGAGCACAGTTCATGGCAAAAGGCGAAAAGATCATCGGAATCGACCTCGGTACGACCAACTCGGTCGTCGCGGTCATGGAAGGGGGCGACGCCAAGGTCATCCCCAATGCCGAAGGCAATCGGCTCACCCCCAGCGTCGTGGCGTTCAACGATAAGGGCGAAGTCCTGGTCGGCGAACCGGCCCGGCGGCAGGCGGTGACCAACCCCACGCGCACCGTCTACTCGATCAAGCGCTTCATGGGCCGCCGCCACAGCGAGGTGGCCAGCGAAGAAAAGATCGTTCCGTACCAGGTCGTCGGCGGCCCCGACGAGTACGTGAAGGTCAAGGTCGGCAACAAGGAATACACGCCCCCCGAAATTTCGGCGATGATCCTCCGCAAGCTCAAGGAGGCGGCCGAGGCATACCTGGGACACAAGATCAATAAGGCGGTGATCACCGTCCCGGCGTACTTCAACGACGCTCAGCGTCAGGCGACCAAAGACGCCGGCCAGATCGCCGGGCTCGAAGTGGCCCGTATCATCAACGAGCCGACCGCGGCCTCGCTGGCCTACGGGCTCGAAAAGAAAGAGACCGAGAAGATTCTGGTGTTCGACCTGGGCGGCGGCACGTTCGATGTGTCGGTCCTCGTGGTCGATCAAGGCCTGTTCCAAGTCAAGAGCACCAACGGCGACACGCACCTCGGCGGCGACGACTTCGACCAGGTGTTGGTCAACTACGTGGCCGACGAGTTCAAGAAAGAGCAAGGCATCGACCTGCGCAAGGACACGATGGCCCTGCAACGGCTGCAAGAAGCCTGCGAGAAGGCCAAGAAGGAACTAAGCAGCAGCCAAAGCACCGACATTAACCTGCCGTTCATCACGGCCGATGCCAACGGTCCCAAGCACCTGCAAATCAACCTCACCCGCGCCAAGTTCGAGCAGTTGGAAGACCACCTGATCGAGCGCTGCCGCGGCCCGGTGATGCAGGCGCTGAAGGACGCGAAGATGCAGCCTTCGGACATCGACGAGGTGGTGCTGGTCGGCGGCTCGACGCGTGTGCCCAAGGTGCAGGAGCTGGTGAAGAAGATCTTCAACAAGGAGCCGCACAAGGGCGTCAACCCCGACGAAGTCGTCGCCATCGGCGCAGCCATCCAAGGTGGCGTGCTCGCCGGCGAAGTTAGCGACGTGCTGCTGTTGGACGTGACGCCGCTGAGCCTGGGCATTGAAACCCTGGGTGGCATCATGACCAAGCTCGTCGAGAAGAACACCACCATTCCGGCCGAACGCAAGCAGGTGTTCAGCACCGCCGACGACAATCAAACCGCCGTCACGGTGCGCGTGTTCCAAGGCGAGCGCGAAATGGCTGCCGACAACCGTCTGCTCGGCCAGTTCAACCTCGAAGGCATCGGCGCCGCGCCGCGCGGCGTGCCGCAGATCGAGGTGAAGTTCGACATTGACGCCAACGGCATCCTCAACGTGTCGGCCAAGGACCTGGGCACCGGCAAAGAGCAGACCGTGCGGATCGAGCAGTCGAGCGGCCTCACCGAGAGCGAAATCGAACGGATGCGCAAAGACGCCGAGAGCCATGCGGCCGAGGACAAGAAGAAGCGCGAGCTGGCCGAGGCCCGCAACCAGGCCGAGAGCATGTGCTTCCAGATCGAGAAGCTGATGAAGGAGAACGCCGACAAGCTCAGCGACAACGACAAGCAGCCGCTCGAGGCGGCGATTGCCAAGGCCCGCGAAGTGGCCAAGGGCGACAACGTGCAGTCGATTCGCTCGGCAATCAGCGACCTGGAGCAGGCGGCCAACGCTTTGCAAAAGACGATGTACGCCAGTGCCCAACGCGCCGCTGGCAGCCCGCCCCCGGGCGCCGGCAGCGACGGCGCCGGCAAGACCGGCGGCGAAGACGAAGCGATCGACGCCGAATTCGAAGTGAAGAAGGAGTAAGGGAAGTAGCTAGTGGCTGGTAGCTAGTGGCTAGCGGCCGATCGTCAGCGCGACGCCCTGCCGGTGCCTCTCAACTAGCTACTAGCGACTAGCAACTAACAACTACCCATGCCATTTCGTTTTGACA
This sequence comes from Pirellulales bacterium, assembly GCA_035550355.1. Lineage (GTDB taxonomy): Bacteria > Planctomycetota > Planctomycetia > Pirellulales > PNKZ01 > DATAXP01. The sequence continues at coordinate 556 of DASZPI010000528.1, read as the reverse complement.
AACTCACCGTCAAGGCCCAAGAGGCCGTGCAGCGGGCGCAAGAGCTGGCCAGCGAGGCTGGCAATCCGCAAGTCGAACCGCTGCATCTCTTGGCCGGCGTGCTCAGCGAGTCCGAAGGAATCGCCGGCGCCGTGCTCGAAAAAATGGGCGCTAACCGCGCCCAGTTGCAGCAGACCGTCGAGGCCGAGCTGAAGCACCTGCCGCGTTCCAGCGGCGGCTCGCCCCCGAGCGCCGGCGGGCAACTGATGCAGGTCCTCGAAGGGGCCGATCGCGAAGCCACGACCATGAAGGACGAGTTTGTCAGCGTCGAGCACTTGCTGCTGGCGCTGGCGAAGGTCGACACCAAGGCCCGCAACGTCCTCAAGCTGAACGCGATCACCGAGCCCGAGCTGCTCAAGGCCTTGCAAAAGGTCCGCGGCAGCCAGCGGGTGCAGGACCAGAATCCCGAAGGGAAGTTCCAGGCGCTCGAGAAGTACGGCATCGACCTGGTCGAGCGCGCCCAACAGGGCAAGCTCGACCCGGTGATCGGCCGCGACCAGGAAATCCGCCGCGTCAT
>DASZPI010000527.1:0-8196 GCA_035550355.1 Pirellulales bacterium | reverse complement strand
GTCGGCTGCCCAGCCGACGAATTTGATATCGGGATCGTGCGTGTAGTTCGCGGCAAGGTCGCGCAGCGTCGGACTCTCGCCCACAAGCACCAAGCACGCCCGCCGCACGCGGCGATCGATTTGCTCAAACGCCTCGACGGCTTCGTTCCAGCCCTTTTCAGGAATGCCGCGGGCCACCATGCCGAAGACGATGGCATCGTCGGGCAGGTCCAATCGCGCACGATCCGCGTCGATCGGCCGCAGGGCCGAGGGTTCGAGACCGTTGTAGATCTTGCGGATCGTGCTCTCAGGCGCCAGGCGCTCGAGCAATGGCATGTTGGCGTCGCACAGGGCAACGATCGCCCGCGCCCCGCGCAACGATTGACGCAGCTCGTCGGTGGTGACAGCACCGGTTGTCGATAAGTATCGGTAATCACCGTGATCGGTCACCACTTGCGGGCAGCCGAGGTCGTCGATGGTCTCGGCAACGAATGCGTTGGCCAGATAGAGGTGCGTGTTCACGACCGCGGGGTGCAGTTCCTTGCACAGCTTGCGCAGGCAGTATTTCGTAACGTCATCCGCCGTCCAAAAGCGAATGCCGAGTCGGCGGAGCCGCAACCGAATTCGATCGACCCACAACCGCAGGCGCGGGGAGCGGCCGTGTAGTTGAACCGTCGGTGCCAGGCGGTCGCGCAGCGACAGCGAAGCCTGCTCGTCGAAAAGATACAGGTGCACCGCATGACGTTGGCTTAGTTCGTTGGCCAGGCGAACGACAAAGGCTTCGGCCCCGCCAGTTGTCAGCGACGGGATGACGAGCAGAATAGTCACCGAGTTGCGGCCTGCGCCAGCGGCGCGTGGGGTGCCGTACATGCGAGCAATTGCTTGCAGAAATCGCCAACCGGGTCGCGGCCGACGAGTTGTTCGACGCGCTGGCGTGCCGCGGTGCCCAGCGCCTGCCACTGCTGTCTTTGATCCCAAGCGCGCTGCATGGCCTGATCGAAAAGCGCGACGGTTGGCGCAGCCGCCACAAAGCCGGTCACACCGTCGAGGCACATCTCGGCATTGCCGCCGACATCGGTTACTACCGCCGGCCGGCTGCACCACATCGCTTCGACCAAGGCGATCGGCGTGCCTTCGCAGCGCGACGCAAGCACGAGCAAATGGTTCTGTTCCCAGATCGACGCGACATCCGGCACGTGGCCGTGGAAATGGACGTGGTTGAGTTGTAAATCATCCGCCATGCGCCGCAAACTCTGTTCGCACGGACCATTGCCATAGAAATGGAGGTGCATTGGTCGGCCGCTCCAAATTGGCAGCGCAAGGACTTGCAGCAGTAAGTCTTGGCCTTTGTGGAGCGGTTCGAGACGAGCCACGCAGGCGACGTGCCATGCCTGATCGCTTGCGGGCCACGTCGTCATTCGATCCGGAGAGACGTTGTACGGATTGCGAGCGATTTCGGCCTGCGGCAGGCGCTGGCCGATCTGGCGTTCCAGCAGTTCAAGATTGTGTCGTGAGACGCAGAATACCCGTTCGGCACTACCATAAGCCCCGGCCAATTCAAGCGCCAGTTCATCATTCGGCCACCAGGTCTCGGTGTTGCAGTGCACAATCGGGGTGAATGGAATCTGCTGACGACGACAGGCTTGCATCCATCCAAGGCCATCGAGATAGCCGCCTTGCGAAATCACCACCAAGTCGGGACGGTGCTTTTGCAGCCAACAGATCTCGGGCGACCGAGGGTTCCGACCATTGACCTTCCCTAGCAGCCGTTGCGAGAACGTTCGCGGACCGGCGTCACGCACCTGAACGTTGACCCCCCGGTCGGACAAGGCAATGATGCGCGGCGACAACTGCGGCCAATACGGAACCGATGCAACCACGTTGTGCCCCGCGGCCTGCAACCGCAATGCAGCTTGGCTCCACAACTCCTCACTGCCGCCCCAAGGGGCGCCGTGCATCGTTGTTGCAAAGGCAATTTTCATACGGTTGCCGCCTGTTCCGCCCGATACACCGGCAGGAACGAGCTCAGCATGGATCGCTCAGAAGCGGTCCAAAGACGAATCTGTTGTCGGCGGCAAAGGTCGTCGGCCAGAATGCGCAGTTGTTCCTGGATTGGTAGTTGCCGCACGTAGAAACCGACCTTTTCGCGATCGGCAGTGTAGTGGACTCCGCTGCCTTCAATGTTGGGTGGCGTCGGCACGCCACGGTATTTGTCCGGGTCGGCTTCCCAGAAGTACAGCGTGTTCGATAGATCGACGCCTACCAGTACGATGTCGCGATAGCCGAGCATCATGCCGAACGTTACGGCTGCAACCGCCGAGGAGATGCCGTGGTAGGGTCCGTAACGGCGCAATGCGAACCACCAGACGCGCAGCGCGTATTGCAGCGCTTTGGGATCGACGGTTGCCAACTTCCAGCGGATCGTCGCGTAGACGTTCTCTGACTCTTGCGGGGGCAGCTTGAGCAGATCGGGTCGGCCGAAGGTCTCCAAATCGTAGTGCGGAAAAAAATAGGTGTTGCGGTATTGCTTGGCCTTCAACGTAATTAGCTGGTTGAAGACCTCATTTCGTTCGGCAACGTGGCTCGATTCAACAAAATAGTACGTCGGCACAAGGTCGTGAATCAGCCAGAAGTTCAGTCCGAGGCTGTCGTGTGCTTCGATCGAGCGCAGGAAGTCAGGCGATAAATCGCAAACCGACGATCCCGAGCCGAGCACGAACAACGTATCGCTCGATTTGACCTGTTGCTTGATGCGCTGCTGGACGGCAGACGTGAACAACGGATAGGCCTGCGACCGCGCTTCGCGGAGCAATCGTCGCACGCGCCGACAATCTCGCGCCACGCTCTTGGCCGCGCGGCCTACGGTGCGGATGCGCTCGGCTGGGCCCGCAGGCAACCAGCGAAGCAGTCGGTCCGCCTGTCTCGATGATCGCGAAATTAATGTCACTCGATGAACGGCTATTCGACGCGTCGCAGCTTCTTTCGAATCGGAAGCTCGCTGTCGTAGACGCGCTTTACGCCATCGCCGAGTGCCGATTCGATGACGCGAATGTCGCGCACCAGCCGTGCGAAGCCGTGCGGCTCGACCGACGCCGCTTGATCGCTGCCCCACATCGTCCGATCCATCGTAATGTGTCGCTCGACAAAGCAGGCGCCCAGGCACACGGCCGCTAACGTGGTTTGCAGTCCAACCTCGTGCCCCGAGTATCCCACCGGACAGTCGAACCGGTTCTTTAGCGTGTTGATCATGCGCAGGTTCAACTCGTTGGCGACGCACGGATAAGTGCTGGTGGCATGAGCCAACAGCAGTTGTTTCTGTGGGATCAACGACACCGCGTTGGTAATTTCGTCCATGGTCGACATGCCAGTCGACAGCATCACCGGTTTGCCGGTCGCGACGTTTTTCGCGATGAGCTTGTTGTCGGTCAGCGACGCCGAGGCGATCTTGTAGCAGGGCGGGTCGAATGCTTCGATGAAATCGACCGAAGGCGCATCCCAGCACGACGCAAACCAGTCGATCCCTTGCGCTTTGCAGTGAGCATCGATCTCGGCATAGCCGGTGCGGTCGAATTCCATGCGATGCCGATATTCGATGTAGGTCATCACGCCCCACGGCGTTTCACGTCGAATATCGCGCTGGTCAGGCGGCACGCACAAGTCAGGCGTCCGCTTTTGAAATTTGACCGCATTGCAGCCGGCGGCGACCGCCGCGTCGATCAACTGTTTGGCAATGCTGAGCTCACCATTATGGTTGATCCCGATTTCGGCAATGATGTAAACCGGTGCGCCGTCGCCGACAGGGCGGCTGTTGATCGGAACTTGTCTAGGCACGCGAAGTCACCCCGTAGCGTTGTGTGATGAGTTCGGCCAGCTCGCGCAAAGCGCCCGCGCCGCCGTTGTTCGTCAAGACCAACCGTGCTGCCGCTCGTGCGACCGGATGTGCATCGGCAACCACGGCCGGACAGCCGACAGCTTGCAGGCACGCGAGATCATTCACGTCGTTGCCAAGGAACAACGTTTCAGCCAGCGAGACGTTGCGTTCGCTCAGCCAGCGTTTGACAGCGGCGAGCTTGTCGTCGATGCCCTGCAGATAGTCGAGCCCGAGCTTCCTGCACCGCGCGGCCACCACGGGGTTCGACTCGGTTGAGATTACGCACATCGGCCAGCCGTCGCGCTTTAATCCCGCGAGCCCCCAGCCATCCGAGCGATTGCAGACAACTGCCTCGCGACCGTCGTCGAATACGACCACACGGTTGTCGGTGAATACACCGTCAAAATCGAGAATGATCGCGCCCAGCCGATTGGGAAGGAGCGTTCGCCGATCTGCCTGCGAGCGGTGTTGCAACCGCAGTTCGGCAATGTCCAAGTCGGCCGGCTCGTCGATCTCGGTGCGGTGTTCCGCCGGCATTTCGTACAGCGCCGTTTTGCCGAAGAAACGGTGCTTTGCCTGCAAGAAGCCTTGCGCCTTCATCACATAGACAGCGCCCGCCTCGAGATATTCGGGCGATCGCTGTTGTCGCAGCAAGCGAATGTGTTTGTCGTGGTTGATGCCGATTGCCTCGCCTGTGGCCGCATCCCGTCCCCAGATGAAATAGTGAAACGGGACGACCGCGAGCGCGGTGTCGGCCTGCTCGCGCTCGAGGGCTGCAATCGTTCCATCGATATCGTCGGCCGTGGTGAGCGGCGAAGTGCATTGGAGGAACACGATCAACTCGGGGACATAGCCTTCCTTGGCTTTCAAGGTTTCGAGCACGTGTAACAGCGCGGCTTCGGAACTTGCCAGATCGCCCGAGATCGCCTCGGGACGCATGACGGCTTCCGCGCCGCAACGATGCGCTTCGTCTGCAATCGCGGGACCGTCGGTCGATACTGCGATTCGCAGGTTGTGCTTGCTCTGGCGCGCGGCAGCAATCGACCACTCCAGCAGCGAGCGGCCGGCAAGACGACACAGGTTCTTGCCTGGAATGCCCTTCGATCCGCTTCGGGCGGGGATGATGGCGAGTATCCGGCTCAACGATCGTTTTTGGGGTTGCAGGTCGCCGTGAGATTAATAGCCATATTCTTCAGTAGCTGCCGGCCACCGGCGCGTGACAGAACTCGCGGAGGATTGCTTCTTGCTCGGGCTTGAAGTGTGGCTCGCAGTACAAGCCGGCCTGCTTGAGTTGCTCGACCAATTCGGGATCGAGCTGCCCGTATTTCAGATCCCGCCGTACGTGCGTGTAGTAGTACAGATGGTTCGACGCGTGCTCGTCATCGGGGCTGTACGAAAGATAGATGGCGTATTTCGGCCCCGTGATGTCGGACGCACAGTGATAGCAGCGTTGGTCGAAAATCACCGCATCGCCCGGTTCAGTGCGAAACCAGACCGGCAGCGCCGGCCAGCCGATCAACGGCAGTCCGTGATCCACGGTTTGAATCCAAGGAAAGTCTTTGTCTCGCCGCTGGTCTTCCTCCGAATTGCCGCGCAGTTGGCGCATCGTGCGCAGGTATTTCGACCAAGCTCGAATCCCGAAGCGTGGCAGCGGCCGCTGAGGCCGATGGCTCCCAGGAATGATGCCAAGCGACGAGCCACTTTCGGCGTACGATTGCAGATAGATGGCGACGCGCACGACGTGATACGGATGGGCGCTGGGTGTCCAGTCGGGCCCCTGGCCGTAGTTGCGGCAAGCGCAGTCGCGGTGCCACCCACCGGTGCGATGCGCGTGCAGATCGGAGTGCTGCGTGTAACGGACCGTCGGGCCGAGGATCTGCCGCAGCGTTGCGAGCAGTTTTTGATTGAAGATCACCGGCCAAAACGCGCGGTTCTTGCTCACACCGTCGGGACATTCGAACAGCTTGTCGCGAAAATCGGCATCGCCGACGCCGGATAGCTTTTGAATTTCGGCGCGGTACTTCGCGGCTTCCTGTGGCGCGAGCAGGCCAGGCACAAACACGTAACCATCACGTTCGAACGATTTTTTGGGATCCATTGCGATGAGTTGCTCGTTGACCTAACGCACGGCGTCGGCCGGCCGCGTCGCCTCCATGTACAGCGAGTAGAATTGGCGATGCGGCTTCTCGATGATACTCTCGGGGCCGTCGTTCAATTTCAGGGAAGGAATGCCGGTCTCGCCGAACGACTGCTGCTTGATATCGCAAAAACCAACCTGCGTCAGCGCGTGGGCGAGCTTTTTGGGATAGATGGCGTTTTGGTGTCCGCCGCTGGCTCGCTGCTCGGTCGTGAGCAACGAAGCGCACCACCGCGCAAAGTCATCCAGCTCGAGATGATTGAGTTTCTCATCGAACTCGTCGCGACTGGCAAATGGCGGCGCATGCCAGCCTCGCTCGCCGATGGGGTAATTGGCCAGCTCGCCCAGCAAGCTGAATCGATCATCCAAGTACTCCTCGGAATAGCCGAGCTGTGCGACGAGCACCTCTTTGCGGAATTTACGAAAGTGGTCGAGCATGTGGCGATCGGCGGAGCGATACAGGTTGAACAGCTTTTCAGCGTCGGGACATTCCAGCCTGATGTGCCCGCCAGGTCGCAGCACCCGGTAGCACTCGCGCAGCAATTCTAGCAGGGTTTCATGAGGAAGATGTTCGATCAGGTGCGCCGAGTAGATCAGATCCTTGGATTGGCTTCGAAACGGAAGTTTCGGCGACCGAACCAGGTCGATGTTGAAATCGGCATCGCGCCAATCAACGCGTATCCAGCCGGCTGGAAACGGATAGGCACGGCGTTCACCCAATGCCACGCGCCGGCAGCGAGAAACTCCCAACTGTCGGCCGATCCATTGCTTGAGTCCCATCCGCGTTCTTAGCGTTGCTGGTGAACCGGGGTTCGGATTGGCAAGGGTTCGCTAGCAGGCTCCGCACGGCCATTGATCGGCGAAGCAAATTGATACGCGGCGGTGCCGCCACGAACGTTCACCACATCGAACGAGTGTTGACGGAACGACCAAATCGGCATTAGCAGCGGGTTGTTTGCGAAATGCAGTTGAATGCCAAGGAAAAAACGATCGGCGCGCAAGTGGATCGGACCGATGTCGAACTCGAATCGATTGTCTCCCGGATCAAGGGCGAGCAGTTTGTCGTTACGGCGACCGTCCCATTCGCCGACGAGCACGCCGTTGGCGTCGTACATGCAAACACGGATGTAACTGGCAGCAATCGGCTCTGACAGCCGCACGTCGGCAACGATCGGCAAGCAGGAGCCGTAATTGACATGCGACGGGACTTGGAAGTGGACGCGTTCGACGGGCGGCTCAATCCGTTCGAACGCCGCTTCGACAAACGAAGCGGTTTGAGCTCGCTCGGCATTGGTGCGCTCGTAGGCGTCGATGCCGGCGTTTGTGTCGCCGTAGCTCTGCACCTCGCCTTTTTGTAGGACCAGAGCGCGATGGCAGAGCTGGGCAACCTGCGGCATATTGTGCGTCACCAGGATCACCGCCGCGCGGTCGGCCAACTTTCCCAGGCGATGATAACACTTGTGGCGAAAGTTCGTGTCGCCGACCGCCAACACTTCATCCAACAGCAGGATGTCAGGCTCGAGCGCCGTGGCCACCGCGAAGCCCAAGCGCACCTGCATGCCTGAGCTGTAACTCTGCACGGGAGCATCGATGAATTCGCGCAGCTCGGCGAAGTCGATGATTTCGTCGATCTTGGTGTCGGTTTCGCGTTTCGTGAGACCAAGGACCGAGGCATTGACGTAGATGTTCTCGCGGCCCGTGAGAATGGGATTGAAGCCCGCCCCGAGTGCGATCAGCGCGCCGACACGGCCGCGCATTGTGATCCGGCCGGCGTCGGGCTTGATCAGGCCGTTGAGCATTCTCAGCAGCGTGGTTTTGCCGGCTCCGTTGCGGCCGATGAGACCCAGGCATTCGCCGCGACGGAGTTCGAACGAGACGTGGTTGACGGCCCAGAACTCGTCTTTGCGCAGTTGTTCGTGCGAAGCGGATCCATGAATCACTTCGCCGACCAGATCGTGCATGCCGTACCACAGCGAGCGGCGCAGGCTGCGACAGAACTTCTTCCGCGCACTGTCGACCTGCACTAGTATTTCATCGCTCATTGCCGACAGTTTGCCCTAGCCACCCATCCGTTCGATCAGGATCGGCATGCTAAGGCGATAGAGGATCCAACCGCAAACTAGCGCCACGGCCGCGCTCGCGATCATCAGCACGCATTCGCCGGGTTCGCTGACCGGTTGCGAGATCAACAGGTCGCGGCAGGTCATCA
>DASZPI010000526.1:0-1905 GCA_035550355.1 Pirellulales bacterium | reverse complement strand
AGTTCCCGGCCTTTCGACGTCGCGGCAATCCGCAAGGATTTCCCGATTCTCCAGCAGCGCGTCCATGGCAAGCCGATTGCGTGGTTCGATAACGCGGCCACAACGCAAAAGCCGCAGGAAGTGATCGACGCTGTGTCGCGCTTCTACGAGCAGGATAACTCGAACATTCATCGTGGCGCGCACACACTGGCCGCGCGGGCAACCGACGCCTATGAAAAGGCACGCGAGAAGGTGCAGACGTTCCTCGGAGCATCGAGCGTCAAGGACATTGTCTTCGTGCGCGGCACGACCGAGGGAATCAATCTCATCACGCAGACCTACGGCCGTAAGTTCTTGCAACCGGGCGATGAGATCGTGATGTCGGTGCTCGAACATCATGCCAACATCGTCCCCTGGCAGATGGTGGCCAAGGAAAAGGGGGCCGTGCTGCGCGTGATTCCAGTCAACGACCGTGGCGAGGTCATGCTCGAGGAATACCAAAGGCTGCTCGGCCCCAAGACCAAGGTCGTGGCGCTGACGCACGCCTCGAACAGCCTGGGCACGATATTGCCCGTGGCCGAAATGACTCAAATGGCCAAGCGGTACGGCGCCCGCGTGTTGATCGACGGCGCGCAGTCAGTCGCGCACATTCCCGTCAACGTGCAGCAGCTGGGGGCCGATTTCTTCGTGTTCTCGGGCCACAAGATCTTTGGACCGACCGGCATCGGGGCCGTTTATATCAGCCAAGAGTTGCAGGACGTGTTGCCACCGTGGCAGGGTGGCGGCAACATGATCCGTAACGTGACGTTCGAAGAAACGTCGTATGCTGAGGCGCCGGCGCGCTTCGAAGCCGGCACGCCGAACATCGCCGATGCGGTCGGACTGGGCGCGGCGCTCGACTACGTGAACCGGTTGGGCCTGCCCAACATTGCCAATTACGAACATTCGTTGCTTGAGTACGCGACTGAATGCCTGTCGACCGTCAACGGCCTGCGGCTGATTGGCACGGCACGGGAAAAGGTCGGCGTGCTGTCGTTCGTCATGCCCAACCGCCGCACCGAGGACATCGGCCGGTTCCTGGATCAGGAGGGCATCGCGGTCCGCGCTGGGCATCATTGCTCTCAACCATCGCTGCGGCGTTTTGGTGTCGAGACGACAGTCCGGCCATCGCTGTCGATCTACAACACGACCGGCGAAATCGATCGACTGGTCGACGCCCTGAAGCGCATCGAGCGGCTTCCTGGCTGAAGCCGACGGCGCGGATCATCCATGCTCGATGGAAGGCGGACAAACAAAAGGGCCGCCTGCCGACGATCCGGCAAGCGGCCCCACGTGGATGTACTCGAACGGACACGCCGCAGTCGGGCTGCAGTCGCTTGCGCAATGTCGTTATGTGCAGCCCACACGTCCAACGAGGACGCAACTATCGCCGACCCCGAGCGAGCAATCACTTGTTCAGATGAGGGGCGACGTCAGCCGTAGATTGTCCGCGGTCCGATGCTGCGGCGGCGCCTCTGCCGCAGCCCATTGCCTGTAAGCGCCACGGCGATGGCCGCGAGCACTAAGCTGCCCGGCTCAGGTACCGGTGCTGCATTGGGAACAGCCAGCGCGCCACCGCCCTGCGATGAGGCCAGCCAGTTCGACGAGACCAGGGCGAGGTCTTGACTGTTGACGATTCCGTCGTGGTTGGCATCGCCGGCCAGATTCGTTCCCGTGGCCAGCCAGTTGCTCGAGATCAACGCAAGATCCTGACTGTTGACGATCCCGTCGCGGTTGACGTCGCCCGGCAACGAAGCCAGGGAAGTCACGTCCAAACGCACTTCGCCAGGCGTCGACACTTCGTCGAGCTTGTAACCAAACCCGCTGGGCAGGCTACCGAGAGACAATCCATTGTCCGTAAGCGTACCAGTGTAAGCGAACAACTCA
>DASZPI010000525.1:0-2327 GCA_035550355.1 Pirellulales bacterium | reverse complement strand
ACGACGGCATGTGGGCAATGGCCTATGAAAAAACGATCGGCACGATCTATCTCGAACGGCAAAAAACTCAGCGGCACGTCACGCCGCTGGCAATCATCGGCGTCGGTGGCTCGCCCGCAACGCCGCTCGAGCTGTTCACTGGTCACACGGTGCAGAAATGGAGCTGCAAGGACTTTCAAACCGGCAAGCTAAGCGCCTCGGAGCGCGAACAAAAGCTCGCCGAGCTACGCGAACAGCTCGCGGCGTGCGTTGCCGATAAGCGGCTAATGGTCGGCGGCACGGCAAAACTCGGTGGCTCACAGACCGTCGTACCGGGATTGCTGTACAACCATTCGTATGGTGTGCTCGGCTACGACAAGCGGACCGATACCGTCGCGTTCTGGAATCCGATCGGCTCGAATTACACGCCCAAGGGACCGCCGGGACTGAAACACGGATTCGTCACGCACCATGGCTGTTTCAGCATGCCGCTGACAGATGCCGTGATGTGGTTCGGCTCGTTTTCGATCGAAACCGACGAACCAAGCACGCGGTTCGAAATCGCCGACGACCCGGCCGACACAACGCAGTAATGGCCGCCATTCGTGCCGCTAATACCGCGGCACCGCAGGATCGATTGTCTGCGACCAGCGATCGATGCCGCCGGACATGCTCACCGCGCGGTCGAAGCCGTTCTGGCGCAGCCAGCTCGCCACCTTCAGGCTGCGGCCGCCGTGATGGCAGTACACGACCAGGTCCTTGTCTTTGGCAGAGTCGAGCTCGTCGCGGCGCACCATCAACTCGCTCATCGGCACGAGCGTGGCCCCTTCGATGTGGGCGGTCGCAAACTCGTCGTGCTCGCGGCAGTCGAGTAATACAAAGTCGTCGCCGCGGTCGAGCTTGGCCTTGACCGCGGTGCAGTCGATTTCAATTGGCGTAGATTTAGGCATAGTCCGCATTCTATCAGAGAACGTCCCCGGCTTCCGGCAGGGGCACTTCCTGCTAAAATCGCGGTTTTTCGCCCACGAGCAGCGGTCGCATGCCTCGCTACAATCCTGCCATCATCGAGCCCAAGTGGCAACGCTACTGGGAAGAGCACCGCACGTTCGCCACGCCGCGTCTGCCGACGGCCGAAAAACTGTACGTGCTCGACATGTTCCCGTACCCCAGCGGCAACGGCCTGCACGTGGGTCATCCCGAGGGACAAACCGCCACCGACATCACCTGCCGCTACCAGCGGATGCGCGGCAAATGCGTGCTGCATCCGATGGGCTGGGATGCCTTCGGCCTGCCCGCTGAGCAGCACGCAATCCGCACCGGCACGCATCCGCGCGTCACGACTCAAAAGAACATCGACACGTTCCGCCGCCAGGAAAAAATGCTGGGCTTCAGCTACGACTGGCACCGCGAACTGTCGACCACCGACGTCGGCTACTTTCGCTGGACGCAGTGGATTTTCCTGCAACTGTTCGACACCTGGTTCGACCCCACGGAGCAGCGCGGTCGACCGATTGCTGACCTGCCCGTGCCCGACGACGTGCGTGCCGCCGGCGAGTCCGCCGTACGCCGCTACCAGGACGAGCACCGCCTGGCGTATCAGCTTGAAGCCCCGGTGAACTGGTGCCCCGAGCTGGGCACCGTACTGGCGAACGAAGAAGTGATCGGCGGCCTCAGCGAGCGCGGCGGTCACCCGGTGGTGCGCATTCCGCTGCGACAGTGGATGCTGCGGATCACCGCCTATGCCGATCGGCTGGAAAACGATCTTGAACACGTCGAGTGGCCCGAGAGCATCAAGGCGCTGCAACGCAACTGGATCGGCCGCAGCGTGGGCGCGGAGGTCGACTTTTTCATCGGCCGCTCGGACGACGGCGGGCACAACGGCAAGCCCGCGCCCACGGCGTTCAAGGCGTGGCGCACCGAGCGCGCCACGAACGGTTTCCCGCGCACTCCTGGTCCCGACGTGCTGCGGGTGTTCACCACGCGCCCCGACACGCTGTACGGGGCCACGTACATGGTGATCGCCCCCGAGCATCCGTTCGTCGAGCGGCTTACGCGTCCCGAACATGCTCTCGCGGTGCGCGCCTACCGTGAGGAAGCCTCACGCAAAAGCGACTTGGACCGCACCGAGTTGAGTAAGGAGAAAACGGGCGTGTTCACCGGCTCGTTTGCCGCGAACCCGGTCAACAATCGGCCGATACCCATTTGGGTCGCCGACTACGTGTTGGCCACGTACGGCACGGGAGCGATCATGGCGGTCCCCGCGCACGACGTGCGCGATTTCGAGTTCGCCAAGAAGTTCGAGCTACCAATTGTGCCGGTGGTCGATCCGGGCACGGCGGATGAAATAT
>DASZPI010000524.1:0-3520 GCA_035550355.1 Pirellulales bacterium | reverse complement strand
GATTGTCGTGGACATGCCACCCGACGAGCCTGAGTGGCTTGCCGTTCGCGACCGCTTGCGGCGCGCGAGTTGTCCGGCCGACGGGAGCGCGCCCGCCGAAACTATTTGCCCGCCGTAGAAAGGGCTCGCTGCTCGGCCGCGGCCAGAATCAAGTCCGCAAACCAGTAGTTCTTCAGTTCGCGCACCACGGCAACAAATCGTTCCAAGTTCACCGGCTTGGCCATGTAATGTTCGACCTGCAGCGTTTTGCTGCGGTCGCGGTCCATCTCGTCGGGCGAGGCCGTGAGCACGACCACGGGAATATCTCGCAATTTGTAATCGGCCCGCAACTCGGCCAGCAGCTCCAGGCCATCTTTCTTCGGCAAGTGCAGGTCGAGCAAGATCAGGTCAGGCTTTGGGGCGCTCGAGAAATGCCCGCGGCGATGCAGAAAGTTCTCAGCTTCGGCGCCATCGCGCACCAACGTCAGCCGATGTTTCACCTGCGCGTGACGCAGCGCGCCCATCGTAGCGCTGGCGTCGACGAGGCTATCCTCGACGAGCAGGATCTCCATCATGCGTCCGACCGTTTCGCGAGCCATACACGACTCCCTCCGCCGCCCCATGGGGTGTCGCCGCATCGGGCTGCGGCCTCGCTCCACACTGTGTTATTGTACACACGGCGGCAAATTCCGCATCCAGATCGAAGGACGGGCGGACGATTGTTAGTCGCTCCCCCTAAACGGATGGACGGCCGGTGATGCACTCCATCGTCCGCTCGTGCGACGCAATGGCGACACGGTTCGAGATGCAGCTCATCGGCGACGATGACGAGCATCTCGACGCCGTAGCGCATGCGATCGCGGCCGAAATCGAACGATTGGATCGATTGTTGTCGCGATTCGACCCGCGGAGCGAGGTTTCTCGCATCAACCGCTTGGCGGCGCGCGAGCCGGTAATTGTCGACGCCGAATTGTGCGCATTGTTGGTGACTTGCGTTGAGGCGGCGAAGACGACCGGCAACTTTTTCAGCATCGTCGCTCAGGATCACCATCTGGCCGATCCGATGGCCATCGAGCTCGACACGGTGCATCGCACCGTCGCGTTCGCCAGTGCCGCGGTGCGGCTCGATTTTGGCGCCATTGGCAAGGGTTACGCGCTCGATCGCGCTGCCGAGATTCTGCATACGTACGGTGTCGAGTCGGCCTTGCTGCACGGCGGCACGAGTTCGATTCTGGCGCTCGGCACCGACCTTGAGGGGCAACCGTGGCGGGTCGGCATTGCCGAGCCATGGATCGATGCTCGGCCGACCCGCCCCGAGCTCGCCCGGGTTACGCTCCTGGATCAGGCCATGTCGACCTCGGCAGCATTGGCTCCCGACCGAACCGAATCGGATATCTTTGATCCAACGACCGGCAGGCGGTTGACGGCCCAATGTTCATGCAGCGTCGTTGCGCCGACCGTAACCGAGGCCGAGATTCTTAGCACGGCTTTGCTGGCGATGGGAAGGCAGCAGGCCGCGGCCTATACTGAATTGCACCGAAAGGGTCCGTGCGCCGTCGCCTGGATTTCGGTCGAGAACGGGGCTGCGAAACTCGCCTGGCTGTAACCGCACGATGAACTTTCTACCGATCAGCGACCCGCGCTCGCGTCGCGGTTTCCTGGGCGTTGCAGCGGGCGCCGCGCTGGCGGCGGCGGGACCAAGCCTTCGGGCCGGCGAATCGCTCGAGCCGATCGACGTGGCCGTGATCGGCAGCGGCGGGCGTGGCTGCGATTTGATCCGCAGCCTGTCGACGATTACGAGCGTCAACCTGGCCGGCATCTGCGATAACTATCCGCCGCATCTCGAGCGCGGCTTGAAATACGCCGGGCCCCAGGCCGTCGGTTTCGCCGACTATCGGAAAATGATCGACGACGTGCAGCCACGGGCCGTGGTGATCGCGGTGCCCTTGGTGTCGCATTATCAACTTGCAAGCGAAGCCCTCGACGCGGGCTGCGATGTGTTCTGCGAAAAAACGATGTGCTACGCACTCGACGAAGCATTGCGGCTGGCTGAGCAGGTCGAGTCAGGTGGTCGCGTGTTTCAGGTCGGCTTGCAACGCCGCGCGAACCCGATCTATCAGCAAGCCGCGGCGATGGTGCAAGCCGGCGTGCTCGGACAGATCACGGCCATCAAGTCGCAGTGGCATCGCAACAACAACTGGCGGCGGCCGGTGCCGGTACCGAAATCCGATCCGGCGTGGTTGCCGTTGGAACGCAAGCTCAATTGGCGGCTGTATCGCGAAAGCTCGGGCGGCTTGATGGCCGAGCTGGGCAGCCATCAAATGGACGTCGCCAATTGGATCCTGGGCGTCACGCCGCGACGCGTACTGGCCAGCGGTGGAATCGATTACTGGCGGGACGGCCGCGATGTGAACGACAACGTGTTCTGCATTTACGAATACGAACTTCCTCGATCGGTGTCGCGCGCCGGCAACGCGGCCGATCGGCCGAGCGGATCGAGTGAGGCCTATATCGTTCGCGTTACCTACTCGTCGCTGTGCAACAACGCGTATGAAGGCGCGTCGGAGCTGGTCATGGGAACACGCGGCACCCTGTACCTGACGAGCAACAAAGGCCTGCTGTTCCGCGAGCGGACCGGCGACGAAGTGGCCTGGGGGCGACGCATCGGCGCCGATGCCGATGCCGACGCGGCGGTGATCACCTCGGGCAAAACGCTCAAGCTGTCAAACAGCCCATGGGCGCATCGCGGCGAACCAATCGAGCTCGACAACCTCGACGGCGACGACACGCGCGACGAGCTCGTGTCGTTCGTCAAACATGTTCGCGAGCGCAATACGAAAACCCTGTGCGATGTACGCGAGGGGCTGCGCGACACGTGCACGGTGCTCATGGCCAACCAGGCCGCCGACCGCGGTTGCGCCGTCGATTACCCGGCCTAAGCGGTCGTCCGGCGGGCGCTTGGCGCGGCTGCGATTGCTGCGGTGGCTACCGAACCACCGTATCTCGTCCGCCGCGATCGACGATCCCGCAGCGCAATTCGGCGCAAATGTAACGTTGTCGAGCCTCTGCGCTGCCATCGTGCTGCGACAAATTGACATAGGGTTCTTATAGCTGCGGTTTCCAGCTTTCACATCGATTCGACAACATGGGAGACGGTCATGGTGAAGGGCATTGCGATGGCAGCGATCGTCACGGCAGTATCGGCATCGGCGGGAGTGTGCCTGGCTCACGGACATGGCCATAGCGGTGGCCAGCCAAGCGGCGCGTCGTCTGGCAGCGGCGGATCACCGGGCGCGATGCACATGGGCACGCACGCCGGCCATGAAATGCACGGCCAGGCCGCCCATCATCATCACTTCCACCCCGACGGATTCGGCGCTGGGTTTCCCAGCGGCTTAGGTGCTTACGGTGGTCGATCGCACGGCAACACTGGTCCGCACAGCATTGGTCACGTGGGAGGAACCGGCAACGGGGCATGGGGCCACGAAGGTCTGCGGAATGCCGGTCGAAGCAGCGGTTCGGCGATCACTGGTCACGGCAG
>DASZPI010000523.1:0-1788 GCA_035550355.1 Pirellulales bacterium | reverse complement strand
TGGCTCGCGTGATGTGCTGGTTCGGGGCATCTATGTACGCCACGACCGAAGCTAAAGATTTCGGGCCGCTCGCACTCAAGGCGGTCCAGCAGCAGCTTGCGGCGCAACGCCCAGTCGACGGTGCGTCAACGATCAGATCGAGGTGTTGCGCCGCATGTTCAAATGAGCTGTTAGCGAACAGCTCGTCCCACCGTCGGTACACCAAGCGCTTATAACGGTTGCGGGTCGTCGCCGCGGGCGGACGGTCGCCCGAGTGCGGGCCAGTTCTGCCCGTCGATGATGCAACGATCAACGCCACGCTGCCCCACCTGACGCCTGTGGTGGCCGATATGGTTCGGCTGCAGCGCCTGACCGGCGCGCGGCCGGCGGAAATCCGCATCGTTCGGCCCTGTGATGTCGACACCTGTACAGACGTGTCGACGACATTTGCTCGAGATGTCGTTGACCTTCATGGCAGCTGGCCGGTCGCAAGCAGCCCTCGCGGCCATTCGTACGTCCAGTGTCTACTGGCACTGCGTGAATTACGTCAGATAAGCTCGCGATGGAGCTAGCACACGCTTCGCAGTACAGTGGTAATTACAGGCGTGCGACCAATGCAAAGCTGCTGGCCAGGCCTGACGCGAACCTCGCGCAGCAACGCCACGATGAAATCCGACCATCCGACCGAACTCGATCGCCGCAATCTGCTGAAGAGCGCTGTCGCGACGTCTGTGGGCGCGCTGGGCTCCGCCGTGTCCGCGCAAGCTGCCCCCGTCCCCGCAAAGCCTCGCGGCACCGACCTGATCGCCCGCGAAAATGGCAAGCCGGGTACTCGCGACTGGCAGCTTACCTATGTACGTCTGGATCGACCCGACGGTTACCGCTCGCGCGGCATCGAGGGATACTGCTCGCACCAAAGCATTGAGCCTGGGCAAACAATCCAGGTCATGGTCAGCGTCGATCCACCCGGCCATTATTCGATC
Source organism: Pirellulales bacterium (assembly GCA_035550355.1). Classification (GTDB taxonomy): domain Bacteria; phylum Planctomycetota; class Planctomycetia; order Pirellulales; family PNKZ01; genus DATAXP01. The sequence continues at coordinate 826 of DASZPI010000523.1, read as the reverse complement.
GACATCTTTCGTATGGGCTACTACGGCGGCGCGGGCGCAAGGCTGATGACCACGCTCGGCCCGTTTGCCGGCAAGCCACAGCCGCTGCCTGACGTGGGCCCGCGGCGCTTACGGGAATGCCGGTGGGAAGTGGCTGCCGAGCTGCCAATCCCGAACGACTGGCCCAGCGGCGTGTACCTCGGCCGGCTATCCCGCGAACCAGCGGCCGACGGTACGCATCCGTGGCAAAGCTATATCGTGTTCATCGTGCGTGATCCGCCCGGAGCGCGACCAGCGCAAATCGTCTTTCAGTGCTCGGACAATACCTGGCAGGCGTACAACCGCTGGCCGACTCGCTTCTCGCTATACGACGATGGCAGCGCGAAAGATTGGACGTCGCTGCCGGGGATCGACGTCAGCTTCGATCGGCCCTACGGCAAGTACCGGCAGATCTACGAGAACCCGCAGTCGGTTGGCTCCGGCGAGTTCCTGCTTTGGGAATACCCGCTTTGCTTCTGGCTCGAACAGCACGGCTACGACGTCACGTACTGCTCGAATAGCGATCTGCTGACGCCCGACGCCGCCGCTGGCGCCAAGGCATTGATCAGTGTCGGACACGACGAATACTGGGACCTGCGACAGTACGAGAGCGTGCAGCGCCTGGTCGACTCGGGGACGAGCGTGCTGTTCCTGTCGGGCAACACCATCTGCTGGGTCAGCCCGCTCTCGACGGCTAGTGACGGCAGGCCGAATCGCATCCTGACCCGTGCCGCGCCGTACGGTGGCTTGGTGATGGGCCCCGGTTCCAAGGTCCGCGAACACTTCGACTCGGTCGGCCCGGACGAGG
>DASZPI010000522.1:0-5992 GCA_035550355.1 Pirellulales bacterium | reverse complement strand
CAGCACTTCGTTCGATTCCGGATCGCCCCACAGCACCAGGTTGCTCGACGCGATGGTGGGCTCGTCGAGATCGACGTCGTCCACCACCCGGGCGACGCCGCGCATCTGCCGTCGCCAATGTTCGATCGCATGCTGCAACTCGGCGTTTGCCCATTGTTCGACGGCCGGATGACGTGCCTTGTCGGTAGGTTGCACGAACACAAACGAATCGAGGAAGGCATCGTCGATCGGCCCCTGCTGCCCATGTCGTTTGCGCACGACCGCAGGCGCCGGGTTCGCGAGTTGCCAGGTTGAACCAACACGCTCTAGTTGCACCGACCACGAACGATCGGTCTCGGGCCCACGAGCGCTGACCGACTGGCCGTCGATGACAACCGACAGCGACGGCTGCGGCACAAACGGCGACCAACCCGCAGGAAACGCGAGTTTTAGCGCCACGACATTCTCGGTCTTTAACTCGACGCCGGCATGTTCGCCGAGGCGGGCCTGCACCCGCGCCGGCTGCCAATGCTCGCCGAGCGCTTCGATCTCGAGCCACGCCATTTTGTTGTAGCGCAGCGTGTAGGTGGTGAAGTCAATCTCGCGCGGCGCACGATCGCGTCCCTTGGCAACGATGCTCGCCAGGCGGCGCTCGATCTCGGCCAGCGAATCGGGATGCAGCTTATGCTGCGTCTGCGGGCCGATGATGTGTGTCAGCGTTAAGCCCTGCTTGGCGAGCGCCTCGGCCATGATGTCGGCGGCCTGCTTCTGCCGGTCGAGCTCGCCCGAGTAAGCGATCGTCGGCAGGTTCACCAGGTTGCGAGCCCAATCGGTGCAGTCGTACATTTGCCACAGCGTTCGTTCCCACGCCGTCGGTTTGACGGTCTCGTCCTGAAAGATCTTCAGGAACGCGGGAGTTTCGGAGAAGCCGGCGCCAGGTGTCGCGGCAACCCACAGATCGGGCCGGTGTACCGCCATGTGCCACACGCCGGCTCCGCCCATCGAGAAGCCGCGCACCACCACGCGATCCTGATCCACGCGGTAACGGCTGCGCACCGACTCGAGCGCTTCGAGCACGTCGACCTCGCCGGCCAACTTGAACGCGTTCGAGTACCGGCCATAGGGATGCAATACGATCGTGTCGGCCGGCGCGATCTGGCCGACTTGCTTTTGCCGCTGATCGAGAAAGTTCACTTCGCTCAGCGTTTCGCCGCGGCCGTGGAACCACAGGTCGAGCCGATGCCGCGCCGCGCCGTCGAACCAGTACGATTCGGGAATCACCAGGCCATACGGCTGCACGGTGTCGTCGAGCTTCGACACGTAGCCGCGGACCACGAGCCCCGTCTGCCGGGTCCAAGGCGCATCGCCCGACAGCAGCGCGTCGGCCCGCGCCAGCCCGTCGCGCAGCAGCGATTTGCCGCGGACCACGTCGCCGGGAATGAAAAACTCGCGGTACCTGAGCGCGTCGTGCACCGCGCGATCGAAAATCTCGACATCGGGCAGCAGCTCCGCGATGGCTTTGTCCTTTTGAGCGCGCTTGCGAAGCTGCTCGATCTTTGCTTGCAGCGTGTGCAGGCCTTGTTCGAGCTCGGCGCGATCGGCGTCCGACACTTCCACGCCCACGGGCGGGATCGGCCGCACCTGGTCGGGGACATTGTCCTTGGGGCCGTCGGCCCAGGCGCGCAGACCGATCACGCTCAACGCCCAGCAGAATACGACGCCGTTGCAAACGACCCGTGTCACGCGAGTATCTCCTGAAAATCACCGCAGGGCTGTCCGGAGCACTACTGTAACACGGATCGCGGCGTTATTCTCCCTCGGCCCAAACGCGCACCTGCCCCTCGTCGTCGATCTCGACATGGATCACGTTCGGCCGGCAGCAGACCGGGCAATCCTCGACGTATTGCTGGTCGTGGCCTGCCGACAGGTCGAGCGGAATGACGATCTCCTCGCCGCAGGCATCGCAAATGTAACTCGCTTCGTCGCGCGGCTGTTTGCGTTTCATGACCAAACGGTTTGAGGTCCGAAGACGTTCAGCCCCACATCGCGCGGGCTTGCCGGCGAACGTCGAACGCGATCGACTTGGCCAGCGGCTCCGGCCCGTCCAGGCTGCGCACCGTACCGTCGGCGGCGCGGCAATCGAAGTGCTGCTGAATGCTCTTGGGCAAAAATCGCGTGACCTGGGCATAGCTGTGCTGATCGCTGCGGCCGCGGCCGGCAAAATAGTACCGCAGCGGAAAGCAAACGTGCAGCGACCGCCGAGCGCGTGTCAGGCCGACGTAAAACAGCCGCAGCTCTTCATCGATCTGAGCGTCGTCGCCGGTCGCCAGGTCCGACGGAATGTTGCCGTCGGAAGCGTGAATCACGTACACGGCGTCCCACTCCAGCCCCTTGGCCGAGTGGATCGTGCTCAGCACCAGGTAGTCTTCGTCCAGCAACGGCTCGCCGGCCAGGTCCTGCGTCGAGTTCGGCGGGTCGAGCGTCAGGTCGGCGAGCATGGCGGTGCGGCTGCGAAACCGCGCGGCAAGGTGCTCGAGCTGCTCGAGGTCCTTTTGCCGCGCGTCCACATGGTCGTAATGCTCTTCGACGAGCGGCGCGTAAAATTGCCGCACCTGGTGCACCTGGCTGGGCAATGCCTCGCCGGGCTGGGCGCGCAGCCGGGTCAGCAATGCTGCCAATCTGGCCAACCAGCTCGGCGCCTCGCCCGCTGCCGAACGATCGTTCCAGACCTGGAAATCGCCGTTGCTCGCGACCAGCGCATCGAGCAGTTGTTGCGCCTTCTTGGGTCCGATGCCTGGCAGCAGCTTGAGCAGCCGCGTGCCCGCCACCAGGTCGCGCGGGTTGTCGGCCAGGCGCAGAAAGGCGAGCAGATCTTTGACGTGCGCCGCCTCGACAAACTTGAGACCGCCGTACTTCACGAACGGAATGTTTCGCCGCGCCAGCTCGGCCTCGAGCAGAACGCTATGATGCGACGCCCGGAACAGCACCGCTTGCTTGCGCAGCTCGGCGCCCTGTTCGCGAAGCTCGAGAATCTTGCCGACCAGATACGTGGCCTGCTCGTCTTCATCGGCGCAAGTCACGAGCGCGGGCTTCGGTCCGGCGCCGCGCTGCGACCATAGATCCTTCGTGTACCGCTCCTTGGCCTGGGCAATGACGGCATTCGTGGCAGCCAGAATCGCCGGCGTGCTGCGATAGTTCTGCTCGAGCTTGACGACCGTGGCGGCGGCAAACTGCGCGGGGAAATCCAGGATGTTGCGGACCGTCGCTCCGCGCCACGAATAGATCGACTGCGCGTCGTCGCCCACGGCGGTCAATCCGGCACCCGCGGGGCGCAGCAGCGCCACGATCTCGGCCTGCAACCGATTCGTGTCCTGGTACTCGTCGACCAGCACACAGTCGAAACGCGCGCGGACCTTCGGTCCCACCGATTCGTCGGCAAGCATCGCGCGCCAGAACAGCAGCAGGTCGTCGTAGTCCAGCACCTGGGCCGTGGCTTTGCGGTCGACGTAGCTTTGGAACAATCGTTTCAGGTCGGCGGCGTATTCTTCGCACCACGGACAGTCGCGTCCCAGCAGCTCGTCGAGCCCGCGGCAGGTGTTGATGCACTGGCTGTAGATTGCCATGCAGGTTCCTTTTTTCGGGAACCGGCGATCCCCCTTGGCCAACCCCAACTCGCCGCGGACCACGTCGAGCAGGTCTTCCGAGTCGGCGCGATCGAGCACCGTGAAATCGCTCCCCAGGCCGACGGCCGAGCCGTAGACCCGCAGCAGCCGGTTCGAAACGGCGTGAAACGTGCCGCCCCAAATACCGTGGGAGCGCACGGCCTGCGGTCCGTCGTCCGCAGCGCCGCTGCTGGGGGCGGCGAGCTGGCGCAGCAAATGCTCGACACGCGAGAGCATTTCGGCCGCGGCGCGCCGACTGAACGTCAGCAGCAGAATCCGCCGCGGATCGGTGCCGCGTTCGATCAACTGCGCCACGCGATGCACCAGCGTTTTCGTCTTGCCGGTGCCGGCGCCTGCAACGATCAGCAGCGGGCGCCCATCGTGGCAGACCGCTTCGCGCTGGCGATCGTTGAGCCCGTCCAACACGCGACCATCCATGACCCGTCCTCCGCCAGCTCCATTGAGCGGGTCATTGTAGCAGAACGACGGCGGATCGCGGACCCGTGCAGCCGATCGACCTGCGACGGGCCTTGAGGTCAATGGCCGAGCGTTTTTCGGCTCGCGCTGCCGAGCGAATTCGAAGGCGCCCGGGTGGGACGGGCGAACATCATCGGGGTCACGCCGCCCATCTCGATTTCGTGCAGATAATCGTGCACCGATCGCAGTTCCTCGTACGACCACGATTCGATCGCCCAAGTCGCGCGAATCTGCGGACCGTGCACCGGTCCGCGCAAGTGCGCAAGCAGCGTGGTGCGCGCCGGGGCGAAGTCGCCGTCGATCGACCAATGATTGCCGCGCAATGGAAAATTGCCGGTCCACTCCACATTCACCGGTTCAGCAATGCTGCCCGGCGGACGCTCGTCGATTCCCTTGGCCAACCAGCTCAGGGTCCAATAATCGAGCGGCGTCGTGCAGCCGGTCTGAAACGCGCGGACGATCTCGTCGCCGTCAACGCACACCACCATTGGCAACTGCTGCGGATCGAGGGTCGGAATCAGCTCGGCGACCTCGGCACGATCGACGATCTGCACGTGGTTCTCGGGCCCCGGCCCGATCGTCCAGCCGGCGGCTTGCATCACGGCAAAATCACCGCCCGCGCGCCGCAGGTGCGCGAGCACACTCTGGCAGTTCGCGCAATCATGCGAGGTAATGAATAAGACACGCGGGCTTGGGCGAGGCGTCGCGGCGACGGAGACCGCTGCGCCACACCACCACACGACGACGGCAACCAAGCGGAGCTTATCGCGGTATTTGCACCAACTGCCCACAATCTGCGCAGCGCCCCCTACGCCCGCCGGACTCGCTGCTTCGAGCGGTGCGTGTCGTTGGCCCTGATTCATTGCCCGAACTGTATGCAAAATCAAAACTTCCGCGTTGTACGCCTGGCTGTGCTCGGTGCGCCTGGCACGTGCTGCCGAACCGCTCGCCGTCGCATTGCAAATCACAAGCCAGCCGTCACAGCCGGGCGGCCGAGGCCGAATGCGCGCGGGGGTGGATGGCCCGCCGGTCGCTGCGTATGTTGGAGGGCTGACTGGTTGGCACCACGCATCGGCGAGCCTGTGTATGCAACTCTGCGCATCGTTCATGGTCCTGGTAACGCTTGGTTTTGTCGCTGCCGAGGTGCCGTCGAAGCCGTTGGCTGAGAAAGGCGACTTATTGCTGTCCGACGACTTTGACCGCCATGAGCTTGGCGATTGGCAATCGTTGATCCCCACGTTCACGGTCGAGAACGGCGTGCTGCGCGGCGTGCAAACCCGCGACGACCATGGAGCCGTCGGCCGCGTCTATCGGCCGATGCGCGACGTGATCGTCGAGTTCCGCTTCAAGCTGGACGGCTCAACCGGCTTCAACGCCGTGTTCGACGATCAGAAGTTCAAAGGCTCGCACGCGGGGCATATCTGCCGCGTGATGTTCATGCCCAAACAAGTTCGCTTGGGCGACGACAAGGAAGGGGCGATGCGCAACGACATCTTCGCCATGCGCAGCGACCCGGCGCGCAAGCCCGAGGCCGATCAAATGATCGCAGGACGCAGCGCCGTTTTTCCGCTGACCCTGGCCCCTGAATCCTGGCACCAAGTGGCGATCGAAATCGTGGGCGACCGCATGCGCGTCAGCGTCGATGGCCAGCCGATCGGCTTTCTGCAATCGTCCGGGATTGCGCACGAAACGAAGACCAGCTTTCACTTCACGGTCAGCGGTCCCGGCGTGCTGTTCGACGACGTGCGAATTTGGAAGACGCGCTGATTCGAGCGGCGCAGACACCGCCTCGAGCGCGTCGCGCCCATGTGCAGTGTCCACGCGCATCAGCCGACGGGCGTTAGCCCCCGGCTCTTTTTAGAAAGCCGCACGCC
>DASZPI010000521.1:0-10437 GCA_035550355.1 Pirellulales bacterium | reverse complement strand
CGTCGATGCGCCATTGGCTTGCACAGCCGACGGATCGCGTCGCCGCGAATCCCGCCAGCGAAGGATTTCGCGCAGGTCCCAAGCGCCGTTTCGACCTGGCATGCCACTGCCACGCCAATCGCTGCGCACGGTGCCGGGACTCACGTCGAAAAACTCCGCGACCTCGCGCAGAGAGCGGACAACCCATACCTTTTCGGTCGCTGTGGCCATCAGATCGCGTCATTGCCGGCGTATCGGTGTTGTGGGGTCATCTGAAAATTTCGATTCGTGCAAAAAAGATGCGGGCATCACCTTGCGATAGCCGGGGGGTACTTCCAAGGACCCGCCGTTTTTTTATCCGGCCTGCGCTCACAGGATGCTCTCCCATGCGTCCATCCATCGTTGCGAGTATGAAAACACCTCGGGCCGCGCGGCCACCAATCGAGCCGCAGCTACGAGCAACCAGCGACGTGCAGGAGCGCTATACGTCACCGGCCGGCCCGAGGTGCACCCCAAGTCAGGTTCCCAACAGCCGCGGCGGATTCGTCGACCAGTCGAACAGTTCCTTGCGTGTCGCGGCCAACTCAAGCAGCGTCATGCGTGCCGTTACCGTTGCAGATTCGTTCGCTCGTGCCTTCGAGGCAGCACGCAATAGATTCTGGTGCTTCTCGCGCATCTCGGTTTCAAATCGGTCCAACTCGGCTTCAGCGTCACGACGCGCCTGCGTTGCGGACTCACGCTCGTTGAGCCGCGCCTGCAACTCGACGGCACGCCCGATTAACCCGGCGTCTTGGCGAATCTGTTCCGGCTGAATGTCAAGGTCCGCGGCAATGATCGACAGATCGCGGCCATTGTTGTGCATGTGACGATCGACGTATGCGGTCCAAACAGCGCGGTAGTTTTGCTGGACGAGCGCGGCTTCTTGGGCTCGCGAAGCTTCCAGCAAATCGGCAGCTTCATCGACGGTCGGCTGACGGGTCGGTTCTTTTAATGCGGGCATTGATCGGTCTCCTGTGTTGAAAGGGTTCGGGGTTAGGTGAGGCTGCCGGTGTACCGTGCCGACATCGGCCGGCCGAGCACGCTGTTCGTTTCGAGCAGCATGCGGGCATGCACCTTGGGGTGCTTCTTTTGCACGGCGGTTACGGCTTCCTTCGAGGACTTGCCGGTCGCACGTTCGGCTTCCAGCAGACGATTCCATTCAGCGGTCGCGGTCATCAATCGATCTCCGTTCCAGGTTTGCCGGCTACCGGCCGGCTCGGCGGCCAACCGGCCAAGTATTCATCACTCCGTCGATGAACCAATCAACTGCGGTACGCCCGCGCCATCGAGCACGAACAGTTGGGGGCGCTCGCGCTGCAATGCGAGCAGCTCCAGCCGTGCGGAGTTGCAATGGTGGTGTCGACCAGCCGCTTGCGACTTCGCGGTGAACAGCTCGCGCTCGCGCCGGTCCATTTCGAGTTGCCAATCGAGATACGCCTGTTGCGCCTTCGCGGCCTCGGCCCGCGCCTCGGCAAGCTGGGCATGCATCGTTTTCAGTTCGATGGCCTTGGCAATCAGCGCGGCGTCGGCCTTCATTTGCTCGGGCGTGATCCCGAAGTCGCGGCCGATCGTCAATAGGTCACCGGCATCGCTGGCCAACGGCTTGCTGTGCCGCTTGAGCATGTCGCAATAGAGCCGCCATCCAGCGGCGGTGTTCTGCTCGGCATGCGATTGTTCGTCGGCGCGAAGCGCTGCGGCTTGCGCGATCGCATCGTCGATGCTTGAACGGGCGGGAGCTTCGGTTTTCGTTTTCGTAGCGGTCATCTTGGAATGTTCCTTTCGACAGAGGGGGAATGAATTGCGCCGCTGCTGTTATGCACGCGGCAAAATCAGGTTCTTCACGACACCAGGCTTGTCGCGATTGGCTTCGGCCAGCGCGAGCCGATGCAGAACCGGATCGGCTGCGACGACGTTTGCGGTCGCCTTGCTGCGCGGAATACGCCGACGGCTCATCTCGGCATCAACGCGATTTTCAAACTCTTGCAGATACGAACTCGACGACATGGTTGCGGTTTCCTTTGAAACTGGAGCGGAAGGGGAACGGGTAAACGCTTGTGGCTTTCGTGGCGATGCGACAGCCGTGGTGCTCGTGGCCGATTGGCGAGGCGCTTCATTGACGATGGGCACCGCAGCGCGTGGCCGGATCGTTGCTTGGCCAGCCGCGACGACCGAGCCGTTGCCTTCGAGCCAGTTCTGCACGTCGATGCCGCGATAGATAATCGCGCTGCCGCGAACAAAATACTTCAGGCTTCCGTCCTTGCGGCCGGCTCGTTGACTTTCGAGCCCAGCGCCCCATAAGCGCGCGACGTCGAGCTCGGAATAGAACGCGTCGGGATCAGGTTTTCCAGCCATTGCTTTTCCTCTCGTGTGAACAGAACTCGGGGTAATGATCAGGTTGCTCGGGTGCTCGGTTGCCGGGGCAGCATCCGGTAGCTCGCCATCGAACGGCTCGGCGAAGGCGAAGATGGTTTCCGGTGGTGGTAGGCGACGGCGGGTCATGCGGCCTCGACGGGCTTGAGTGCTGTGGCCTTGAGTTCAGCGAGCATGCGGGCTTTTTTCGCGTCCTCGATGGGCTTTGGCGTCCGCAGCCGTGGGGTAGCTTTCTCCCATGCGGCTACCGTCGCGGGCGTGAACTTTTCAGATAGCGACGTTCGCAGGTACGCCATCGGCCGCTGTGCTCCGTTGGCCTTGGCGTCGTCGACGATGCGAGCCAGCAGAGCGGTCGTCATCCCGATCGACATGCAGGCGTCGGCACGCGTCCAGGCGGTTGCCCTATTCAAGAGCAGGGCATCGTCGAGCACGACGTCGATGCCCAGCTTGTTGGCGAAGTACAACGTCTCGCCTTCGATGTCGGCAAGCTGCTCAGCCGAAAACGTGAACGGCGCGAGCCGCTGTTGTGCGGTCAAGCGGCCTTTGGCCCGTTCGATGTCCTCGGGTTTGAACGGGACATCGCCGTTCTCATCCGTGAGGATTGCTGCCTTCCCAGGCTTGCCCCCCGAAGCTTTGCCGTCAGAAGCAGCACCGTCAGCCGCCGCGGCTGCGGTGTTCTGACAAGATGTTTTTTCAGGTGTAGTTCTCTTAGGTTTAGTTATTACAACTGCGTCTGCCATCCGTTCGTATGCCCCTCTGCCATCCGTTCGGGGTGTTCTCTGCCATCCGTTCGTACCCTTCTCTGCCATCCGTTCGTATTGGTCGTCGTGCGTGCTGTAACCGCTGGGTTCTTGGCCATTTGCTTGCTGGTCGCTTGCGACGTTCTTGCTGTCAGCTAAAGGCTTTGCGTCGTCTACTCTGCCATCCGTTCGTATTGCGGCAACGCTTCGATGGCGTTCGGGTAGCGCGTCAGCAGCGCGCTGTATGCGATCAGCACTGACGACGTGATCGGTCCGCAAGCAAATTTCCATACGGCGGTAGCCCATGGACTCTTCGATTAGCTTGCGTCGAACAAGGTCGCGCCGTGCGTGCTCAACGGCCCGTCGGGTCAGCCCGGTATCTCGCACGATGTCTTCGGTGGACACGGCCTCGCGGCCGATGCTCTCCAGCGCGAAGCCGCTCTTCTCTTCGATGCTGTTCACGAGCACCTGCTGCCCGATGACACAGGCGAGCACCAGACGAGACGCAGGGCTTGTGATCTCGCATGCCAGGAACCGCGGCAGCACCTTGAACTTCATGCCCTGGAACGCCTCTACCGTCTTCTTTGTCAACTGGAACGTGCAGGTGCGCCGGTTCTCACGACCGTAGCGACGAATCCAGCCATCGCGTTCCAGTTCATCAAGGTGCCGGTGCACGGTGCGCATCGATAGGCAGGCAATGGCCGCGATCAGTTCAACGCGAGGGAACGCCTTGAATCCGGGCTTATCTTTCGCCAGCCGATATAGCGCTGCGAGCGTCTGCACCCGCCACGCCGCAGTTCGCATCGCGATGATCGGAAACATCAGGAAGTCTCCGAGCAAACAATCGCCCAACACCATGTCGCCCGGAGCATCATGCTCGCCGCCCATCGACGGCCCCCTGCGACGGCGGCATGCCGCTGTTCACGCGATCCGCAGAAAGTTGATCTAGGTTCAGTTTCATGCGGTACGTAGTCCGTCAACGAACCGCAGCAACGTGGCGCGCTCGGCTTCAAACGTCGCGACGGCTTGCTCGACCAGCGATTTATTCTTGGCGCGGAAGGTCGTCATCACCTGCCCCCGCGCGGCGCGTGGCCGCCAGCCAGCCAAGCGGCGGCCAGTGGCATCACGTTGAGTTGTGCTGTAGCATCCTGCATTGCAGATTCCTTTTCGCCGCGCGGCCCTGCCAGGCTTAGCGCGGCGTTTTTGTAAGTGGTGACCTCACCATCCGGCTGCCGCGAGTGCGGCATCAGCACGAGCATGTTCGCGATCGCGGCGTGCGGGACTCCGCGGCGGAGGCGCTTGCTCCAAGCCGGAGCGCTCAGATAGCGCGGCGAAGAATTCGCTCAGCCACTCTTTTGTTGTGCATCGCCGGCCGCCTACCTGGACGGCGCGTAGGCGGATGCCACCAATGCCGCGCTTTACCCAACGATAGGTGCTGGCGACGTGGACCTTGCGGCCGTCGCGCTGGGGTATGAGTGCCGGCAGGTCTGCCAGAGGGATCAGGCTATCAGGATCGATCATCGGTATATCTCACGGTGCGACGTGGTGTCAGCACGCGTGAGTAAAGCCGATGCGATTGCGCAGGGCTTAGCCTTGCGCAGAGATTTTTTTTGCTGTACTTAGCCAGCGCCGAATTGTCGAAGGCTCACACCCGTAGCGCATGGCAAGCCGCTTATCCGCAGCGCCTTTTTTGCATCCTTCGCGAATGAGTTTATCGCGCTCCGTCCGCAGCGTCCTGTTATCGGGTCTTTTCGCTGCAAACTTGGCTACAGTGGCATCGGTACCTTTGCGTCGACGTTTGATTGTGCGACGGCCTTCGAGCGCGTTCGGGCCGGACGGCCGAACCATCAATGAATGGTAGTAGTGGCCAACAGTGAATCCACGGAACGCCGCTTCGATGATGTTGTTTGCGCGAATCGCAGCGCGCAAGTCATCGACGGAGATTATGGCCAGTTCGGCGTCGTGGTACATCATTTGGTCGACAATCGGGAGTTGCGCCAGCTCGTCGTCAGTCGGTCGACCAAAAACGCGCGGTAGCTTCGTGCCATCGACCTCGATTACATCGCGCGCGCGAATCAACGTCTCGACCTTGGTTGCAATGTCGCGCCGCACTTTTAGCGCTAGTTGCCGTATCTGCTCTAAGCCGGGGTCGAATTCTTTGCCCGGTCCAATGGAACGATCTTCGGGATGCAATCGCGGCGGTTTCGCTCCGCCCACGTAGCGGCGGTAGATGCTGATGCCGTCGTCAACTTCGATTATCGCGGTCTTTGGCTTCGGTGGCCGCTTGAACGATGGTGGCGGCAAACCATTCGCTTTGTAAACCGCCGCGATTCTTTTTTGATCCTTACGTAGCCACTCCGTTACTTCGCGGGGGGACAATTCTCTGCCATGATGGTCAACGCGTTTGCGCTTCGCCATTGATGCACCTACGTTTTGTGAGACGGGCCGCCCAGCCGTCACCGTGGTGTAGGTGCGACCACGATGAACGGCCGGACGTGCGCGGGGATCAGCCGCTACCCGAGCCGATATTTTAACCGATTGAATGACTTTGATTAGCCCACGATCCGCGCGACCTCGATTCCCTTCGACATATCACGTTCGGCGTAAACCTGCGTGACGTCGGCCTTGGCATGCCCTAAAGCGATTTGCGCATGCTCCAGGCCGAACCGCTTGCGAATCTCGGTTGCCGCAGTGTGCCGCAGCCGGTTCGGGCTCCAGCGAGCAAACAGCCGCCCCTCGACCGTCTCGCCGGCTTCGATGGCTTTCTGTACCAGCTTCGCATCGAGCCGATCGCAGGCCCGATAGATTGCCTGCCGATACGTCATGACCGTATAGAAATCGTTGGCCTTTCGCTTCGGCCGGCGGACTCGATTGGTTCCGATACTGTTGCCGTATCCTTCCGGTGTCACGCGGCGGCCGTGCGCATCCGCTCGTCGCTTGGCCTCTGATTCGGCTGGTGAAAAGCAGAACGCCTCGCCGGGGCGCAGCAGGTACTGGCGCAAGATTTCCTGCCCTTTTGGCCCGATGAAAATTCGGCGCTTGTGACCGCGGTGCGCTGTCTTATGGCTCGGTGGGGTGTAGACCCAAACGTCGCCGCTCCGATCAATGTCGCATGGTCGCAATCGACAAATCTCGTCAGGCCGGGCACCAGTGAGCCGTTGCAGCCGCACCATGTCGGCCGGTATTGCTTGCAGGTGCGGTAAGGTTTGCTCAACAATTTCATCGGGCACCGGCAGAACCGGGTCGGACTCACGCGCTTGCGACTTGCCCAATCGCAGGCCCTCGACGGTCGCCAGCGCCGCGTGGACCTCGACCGGGAGCAGTTGCTTGCTGACGGCCCAGCGAAAGCATCGCTTGACGATCATCGTCAGCTTGTTGACGTAGGACCGCGATAGTCCATCCTCGACCATGCGCAGCCGTAGGGCATCCAAGGCCAGCGGACCAAATTCGACCGCTTTGGTGTTGCCGTAGGTCCGCCGCAAGTAGCGCATCGCAGGCGCGATATTGCGTTGGACCGTCCCGGTCGGACGGCCATCGGGATAACGGAAGTAGCCATCTGCCCATTCTTTGAACCTGGCGATCAGCATCGTGACCGTCAGGTCATTCGCGGGCACTGACGGCTGACGACCACGGGCGAGCCATTCAGCGATCAGACGATCGGCTTCGGCGCTGGCCTTGCGCCGGTCGGTTCCAAGATAGACAGCTTGCCCATTGAACCGGACGAAATACCGGCCGCTCGGCCGATGCAAACAGAGGCGGGGAATCCGCTTCATGACGCGACCTTTCCGCTTGCGGTGGCAAGTGTGTCATTGACACACTTTCACGCTTGGGAAATGCCGCACTGCCGACCGCCGGCAGGTAATCTAACTTGAGATTTCGGCGAACCTTGCAGAAACTAGCGGCGACTGGACTTGAACCAGTGACACCCGGCTTATGAAGCCGGTGCTCTAACCAACTGAGCTACGCCGCCAAGAAGCGTGTGTCGCGGCCGAACACATGCCACGGTTAAAGTACCACGTTTCCCGCGATCGTTAAAGAGGCGGTCGGTCGCCGGTTCGCGGGGCCGGCGTGCTTGCCGATGCCCACGGGCCCTGCAACGATTGCGAATATGCGAAGCAACTTGTTTCCGATGGTTGCGATCGGGTGTTGGCCGGTGCTGACCATCGCGGGCGTCTTGCAGATCGGCTGCAATGGACGCAGTCGACCTTCGTCCGACGCCGCCCACGAGCGATCATTTGACGAGCAAATTGCCGCGGTGCGCAACGGCGCCGGCGATCGCATTGAACTCGAATCGCAGGGGCTCGGCGATGCGGATTTGGACCGTCTTGCCGGGCTCGACAATCTGCGCGTCGTGCTGCTGGACAACGCCGCGAACTCGCTTTCGGATGCCGGGCTCGAGAAGCTCGCGCGCTTGCCAAAACTCCAGCATCTGCGGGTCCGAGGGGGCGATTTCGGCGACCGGGGATTGGCCGCGCTCGCCGGGTGCCGCGAATTGCAAATCCTTAACCTGCCGGTTACCCATGCGACCGACGCCGGCTTGGCGCAGCTCAGTCGGCTGCCGAAACTCGTGCAGCTACGCATCGGCAGTCCGACGATCACCACCGCTGGCCTTCAGTCGCTCGAACAGTTTCCCGAACTGCGCCGGCTGCATCTGATCGACGTTCCTGTCTCGGATGCCGGCTTGGCAGTCCTGCAACAGTTGCCGCAACTCGAGTCGTTGTACCTCGATGGCGCCCGGGCAAGCGACTCGGCATACGCGGCACTGTTTCGCGCCCGGCCGACCTTGCACGTCCACATCAATCAAAGCCATCACGACCACGATCCGCAGCATCAGACTCATGCGCATTAGGCGCGTGACGTGCAGTTTGCAAGCGAATATACTGGCCAGCGCAGGCGAATCGGACGTTCGGCCTGCATAGCGCGCCACGCCTCTCGGGAGACTTCATCTGTGACACGAACGATCGTTGTTGTGCTCGTCGGCGCGTCGCTCGCGGCCGGCGCAAGCGTTTATTCCGCCCGGCGCAATGCAGCAACCGGGAGTGAAATGGCGGCTGCGGCGAACGAGTTCTTGGCGTCGTTGAACGAGCAGCAGCGCAGCAAGGCGGTGCTGGCGTACGATTCGCCGAAGCGTGTTGACTGGCATTTCATCCCCAAGCCCGAGCGCAAAGGGTTGCAAATTCGTGAAATGGAGCCAAACCAACGCACCGCCGCGCGCGCGTTGCTGCGTGCCGCGCTTAGCCAAGTCGGCTACGACAAGGCCAGCCAAATTATGGAATTGGAGAACCTGCTGGCGGAACTCGAGAAGAACCGCGTCGATGGTCCGCTGCGCGATCCGGAACGTTATTACTACACCGTATTCGGCAAGCCTGCCGCCGATAGCAAGTGGGGGCTCAGCGTCGAGGGGCATCATTTGTCGTTGAATTTCGTCGTCGACGCCGGCAAGGTCGCCAGCTCAACGCCCAGCGTGTTCGCTGCGAATCCAGCGATCGTGAAAGCCGACGTCATCCCGGCGGTCAAAAAGGGAACTCGTGTTCTAGCGCGCGAGGAAACGCTCGCATTTGACCTGCTGAAGAGCTTGTCGTCGGATCAACGTCGGCAGGCGGTGCTTGCCGACAAAGCGCCGGCCGAGATTCGTGCGGCCGGCGAGGCGCAGCCGCCCACCGACGCCGCGGTCGGCGTCGCCGCCAGCAAGCTCGCCAGCGAACAGTCTCGGCTGTTGCGCGAGTTGGTTCAGGAATATGCGCACAACATGCCCGACGACGTTGCCACGCGCAGGCTCGAGGCGATCGAATCGGCCGGTTTCGACAAGGTGCATTTTGCCTGGGCCGGTGCTGATGAGCTCGGGGTAGGTCACTACTACCGCATCCAAGGGCCGACGTTTCTCATCGAGTTCGTCAACACGCAGCCCGATGCCGCCGGGAACCCGGCCAATCACATCCATTCGATCTGGCGCGATCTGGCTGGTGACTTCGACTTGCCGATCGAGCGGAAAGGTTCGTAGCGTGTTCAAGCAGCGCGCTTGGCTGGTGATTGCGATGCTGATCGTCGCATTTGCGGCTGCGCGCTTGCTGTTTCCGACACGCGAGTTCGTGCCGTGCGTCGGCGGCTTGTGCGATGTGATTGCCGGGCGCGACGCTTCGGCCACCGCCACCACGAGCCGCTAGCGCTATTTGTGCGGCAGTGAGCCGATCGCCGCGGGCGCCGCCTATTTGCGCGGATAGGTTGTTGCTCAGTCGCGTCGGCGCACTTCGGCGATTACACTTGCCCTCGAAACCAAGTCGGGCGCTGCGGCGGCCAGCGCCCACGTCATTCGATCCATCGCATGGAAAGGGGATTCCGCGGCTGTGAGCTCGTTCGAAGCGTCGACCGATGCCGCGATTCCTGCGACGCGGCTCGTTCCGGCCGCCGCGGGGTTGTTCGCCGGCGCGGTGTTTGTGAGCGCATTCTTGCTGTTTGAGGTTCAACCCCTGATCAGCAAGTTTATTCTCCCCTGGTTCGGCGGCACGCCGGGGGTTTGGACCACCTGCATGCTGTTCTTCCAGGTGTTGCTGTTTGCCGGTTACGCCTACGCGCACCTCAGCGAGCGCTTTCTCACCGCAACGGCACAAGCGCGAGTGCACCTGGCGCTGTTGGTGGCTGCGCTCGCGTTGTTGCCCATCACTCCCGACGCAAGTTGGAAGCCAGCCGGCGACGCCGATCCCACCGGAAGGATTCTAGCGCTGTTGGCGGCAAGCGTCGGCTTTCCGTATTTCGTCCTGTCGTCAACCGGGCCCTTGCTGCAAGCCTGGTTCGTGCGGCGGTTTCCCAACCGCTCGCCGTACCGACTGTATTCGCTTTCAAACGTCGGCTCGTTGACGGCACTCGTCAGCTATCCGTTCGTTGTCGAGCCGGCGTTGTCGGCCCCCGAGCAAGCCAGTGCCTGGTCGGGCGCCTTCGTGGCGTTTGCGCTGCTTTGCGGCGGGTGTGCCGCCTGTGTTTGGCGGATGCGCTTGACCGTGGCTTCGTTCAGCGAATCCCGCGAATCGGGATCGGAGCGATCCGCGCCAGGGGCGCTTTGGGTTCGACGGGCGTTGTGGCTTGGCCTGCCGGCGTGTGCGTCGTTGACCCTGTTGGCCACGACGAATTACGTTTGCCAGGATGTGGCGGTGATTCCCTTCCTGTGGATCGCGCCGCTGAGTCTGTATCTGCTTTCGTTTATCGTGGCGTTCGACCATTCGCGCTGGTACCTGCGCCGGCCATTTGGCCTGGCGACCATGCTGCTGTGGCTGGCCGTTGCCGGTGTGAGTCCGGCCATGCATTGGCTCGAGCA
>DASZPI010000520.1:0-1564 GCA_035550355.1 Pirellulales bacterium | reverse complement strand
CTGTTGGCGTGACGGTTTCCACGGATGTGCGCCGATCAACGCACATGGGCGATTGCAAGCGGCTAGCGATCAGCCGCTTCGAGTTGCCGGGCTCTCAGCAGGTTGCCGCGGCGTTGCGGGCCGCGGGTTTTCTTGAATTCGGCAATCGCTTCGTTCCGGCGGTCGAGCACCTCGTAGGTGCACCCGAGATTGAACCGGGCACCGGCCGCCCAACCGCCATTCGGATCGTCGGCCAATACACGCTCGCGGAAGTAATCGATCGCCGCGTCGAAGTTGCCCCGTTCCATCGAAGCGATTCCCAGCCAGTACGTGGCGGCGGCTTTACCGGCACGGGTTTGCGCCAGCAAATCGCCTTCGAAGCGGTTTTGGTCGATCGCAACTTGCAGGTCCTCTTCGGCAGGCCGCGCCCGCTGATAATACGCAATCGCTCCCTTGTCACCACCAAGTCGACCGCAGATGTGCAGCACGCGACCCTTCCAAAGCGGCGCGTCGGGCAACGCACGAAAGGGAGCCAGTTCGGCTTGCAGCCGCGATCGCGTGTCGGCCGAGTTCGGCCGCCAGCGCGCGATGGCTTGATGCCAAAGCTGGACCTGTCCGATATGATCGATTTTCTCGATGCGAGATTTCACGGCGCTGGGGCTCACCGACAGCGATAAACGTTGCGGACCGGCAAGGCGCGACTCGATCAACTGCATCCGCAGCGCAAGCTCGTGTGGTGCGACCGGCAGCATGGCGACCATTTGCTGCATCTGCGAACGTGCATAGCGGTAGGGCGGTTCGCCTTCGATCGCGAGCTGATCGAGGACTTGCGGCTCGTCAGCAGCCTGCTTCAATGTGGCAAATCCCTTGCCATCGGCGCCGGGGATTGCCAGTCCAAGCTGCGGGTCAAACAACCACAATTCTCCGTCGTACACGAGCGCCGCCAATACCCCGGTAGGTTCATCCTGCCGACCCGCGTCGGCATCAGCGGTAAGCAATACGACGTCGAGCCCTTGCTGCCGTGCAAGCAACGAGAACACCCAGGCCCGCTCGTCGGCCGAGCCGCGCCCGCTGAGCACGATTTGCCACGGCAATCTCGGCAACGTGTCATCGCTGGCTAACGTCAGCTCGATCTGCCGCACGGTCCAATCGAACAGCAGCCGTGCTCGCGCTAACGGCTCGGTCTCGCGACCCACCGCCGAGCGGGCGGCATCGCGCAACCAAACGGCCTGCTGCAACGCCAACGCATCCTCGGTGCCGAATCGCAATTCGTCCAGCGATTGCATCAGCGGTGAATTGCGCAGCTCATCGCCAAGCGACCCGACCATCGCGTCTGGGTGCCAATCGGCCGGCTTGGGCTGCGCGGCCAGCCATTGATTCAGCCGGTTCGCGACCTGCACCAGCGTCCCATCGCCCGACGACTCGCCCGGCGAATTGAGCATTCCGATCGCGCTGTCGAATAGCTGATCGGTAACGTCGCGACCGTAGGCTGCTTCGTGCGGCGGAACCTCGTAGGCCCCGCAGCCGACGAACGCGCACAGTACGATCGCCAGTATTGGGCCGTAACACTCGACGCGCGAAAGGT
>DASZPI010000519.1:0-1755 GCA_035550355.1 Pirellulales bacterium | reverse complement strand
GTCTTGTAGCCGCGCCGCGGCTTCAAGCAGCGGCAGATCGGCGGCATTGGCGCGTCCCATGTTTGCAAGCTGCGAAAACATCGAGCTTGCCAGGCGGGCCACTTGCCGCGAGTGACGGTTGTCGACGCCGCAGTTGGCGGCGAAACGGTCGATCGCTTCTTCACGCTCGCGCGCGACATCGCTGCTGGCTTTCTCAGCGGGCCGCGCGGAGCGATCGATCATCGACAACAACAATCCGTCCCGCACGCCGCGATCGTGAATCAACACGCGATTCAGATCGAACCGCTGCATGATGCGATCGATGATCGCCACGCCCGCCACGATGATGTCGGCCCGATCGGCGCTCAGTCCCGGCATGTTACGGCGTGCCTCGGTCGGCATTTTGCGCAGCCGGTCGAGCAAGTGGCGCACTTCGGCGCGCGTCACCTCGCTGCCGCGCAACGGCAAGCCAGCCTGCCCGCGGGCGGCCAGCGCCATCTCGGCCAGCGTCGTGAAGGTTCCTCCCGAGCCGATGAACACGTGCGGCTCCATCAGCACTTTGCGCGTCTGACGTCGCAGCTCGCGATCGATGCCCTCGATCATCTGCTCAAACCCAGAATGCGACAGCACGCCGCTCGAGCCGTACTGCTCGGTCACGCGCACCGCGCCCAGCGGCGTGGGACAAATCGCTTCGATATACGTGCCCGAGGCAAGCACCAGCTCGGTGCTGCCGCCGCCGATGTCGGCAACCACCACGTTCTTGCCTTCGAGATTGAAGTTCCGCACCACGCTCTGAAACGCCAGATGCGCTTCGCGCTGGGCGCTGATCACTTCGATCTCAAGCCCCACCTCGTCGCGCACGCGGTTGACAAACTGGGCGCCGTTCTCGGCCTCGCGCACCGCGCAGGTGGCAATCACCCGCAGGTCGCCCACCTGAAAGCCGGCGGCAATTTGCTTCATCCGTCGCAGTGCTTCGAGCGACTGTTCGACCGCGTCGGAGTCAAGTCGGCCGGTCGACGCGAGACCTTTGCCTAAGCGCGTGGTCGCTTTTTCCTCGTCGAGGATGCGGTAGTTTCCGCCGCGCAGCGCCTCGGCAATGATCAGCCGCAGGCTGTTGGTGCCAATGTCGATCGCGGCCAGCCGGTGGCTGAGCTCGGGCGAAAGGAAGAACTGCTGGGATTCCATGCGATCGATAATACCAGCCCGCTGCGCGAGCAAGGGTTTTTGAGGACAAGCCCGCGCGCCCCTTGCTGGCGCCGCGGGCTGGTGTGTTCGGCGCGCACAAGTATACGTCGCGCGATTTGACCCTGGCCCGAGTGCCCAACATAATGTGCACGTTCATGAAAATCATCCGTCAACTCGATCGCGCTGCCCCCGATTTGCAAGGCGGTGCACTGGCGATCGGCAATTTTGACGGCGTGCACCGCGGGCATGCGCGGCTCGTGGAGCGGCTGGTGTTCCATGCCCGCCGCTTGGGTGGGCAGGCAATCGTCTTCACGTTCGATCCCCATCCAGTACGACTGCTACGACCCGATACCGCGCCTCCGCCGCTCACCTGGACCGATCGCAAAGCACAGTTGCTTGAGCACTTGGGCGTCGACGCGATGGTCGCCTATCCGACCGACGAGTCGCTATTGGCCTTGGGGCCGCGTGAGTTCTTCGAGCTCATCGTTCGCAAACAAATCGGCGCACGCGCGATGGTCGAAGGACCGAATTTCTTCTTCGGTCATCACCGCGCCGGCACGATCGATGTGCTGCGCAGCCTGACCGACGAAG
>DASZPI010000518.1:0-1581 GCA_035550355.1 Pirellulales bacterium | reverse complement strand
CGGCCGCGAGCATTGGTGCGGATTTCCACCTTGGTGCCCAGCACGCCACGCAGCTCTTGCTCCAGCGCGCTCAACTGGCCGCTCGCTCGCTTCGGGCGTTGGGTTGCGTTCGACCGGGGCTCGATCGCGTCCGGTGACAGCTCATCGGCTTCGTGCGCCAATTGATGCTGCACCGACGACTCGACCGCGCGCACGCTCAGCCCTTCGGCCTGGATCTGCTGGCAAAGCGTCACTTGCTGCCGTTCGTCGCCCAGCGGCAAGAGCGCTCGCGCATGACCTTGCGAAATTGCGCCGCTACGCAAGGCACGCTGCACTTCCTCGGGTAGCTCAAGCAAGCGGATCAGGTTGGCGACCGTCGAACGGTCCATTTGCAGCCGGCCGGCAAGTTCCTCCTGGCTGCACGCGTACCGCTTCAGGTATTGCTGGAACGAGGCCGCCTTCTCCAGCGGGTTCAGGTCTTTGCGCTGCAAGTTTTCGATAATCGCCAGCTCGGCGACCTCGCGGTCGTCGGCCTCGACCATGTGAGCCGGCACCTGCTGCCAGCCCGCCTTGATCGCGGCCCGCAACCGACGTTCGCCGGCAACCAGCTGGTAGCGATCGCCGACGCGGCGCACGGCGATCGGCTGCAGCAGGCCGTGATGACGCAAGCTCTCGCTCAGCGAATCGAGCTCGGCATCGTCGAAGTCGCGCCGCGGCTGAAACGGATTGCTGTCGATCTGGTAGACGTTCACCTGCAACGGTCCCGGCGCGGTCGGTGCCGTGCCGGCGCCTGCCGCTGCGGGCGTGGCCAGGTCGCTAGCCCCTTCGGGCAGCTTGCCCAACAACGCTTCCAACCCGCGTCCTAGTCGTCGTTCCTTAGTCACGTTCGAGCACCTCCATGCATAGCTCTACGTAGGCCCGTGACCCGCGCGATCGCGGATCGAATTGCAGTACGCTCTTGCCGTGGCTGGGCGCCTCGGAAACCGCCACGTCGCGCGGGATGACCGTGCGAAACACGATCTCGCCGAAGAAGTCGCGCACCTCGCGATCGACCTCGTGCGTCAGCTCTAGTGTATGGTCGTACATTGTCAGCAGAATGCCGCCGAACTTCAGCCGCTGCGGCGGAGCGGTCATCACCTGGCGAATGACCTCGATCATCTGGGCGAGTCCTTCCATGGCGAAGTACTCGCACTGGATGGGCATCAGCACTTCGCTGGCGCTGGCCAAGGCCGTACGCGTGAGCTGGCCCAACGAGGGCGGGCAATCGATCAGCACAAAGTCGTACGCGCTCAGCCCCGTCGATAGGTGTTGCTTGAGCGTGGCCTCCGGCGCGGCCGAGGTGGTAAGCGTCTCGATGTCCTCGAACTTGCGGCAGCCAGGCAACAGCTCCAGGTCGCGTAGGTCGGTCGCTTGCAGCGATTGGCGCAGCGGCTCGCTGGAAACGAGCGGGTGCCTGGCCGAGGGTTCGAATCCCATGCCGCTGGTGGCGTTGCATTGCGGGTCCAGGTCGATCAGCAGGGTACGTGCGCCGGAGATGGCAAGCCCCACGGCCAAATTGACCGCGGTGGTCGTCTTGCCGACGCCCCCTTTCTGATTGGCGAC
>DASZPI010000517.1:0-2829 GCA_035550355.1 Pirellulales bacterium | reverse complement strand
CGAGTCCCGCTTCCAACTCGGCCAGCAGATCGGCCAGCGCGTCGCGCAGTCGCTGCAATGCGCCGCCCACACCGCCAGCCAACTGGGTTAGCGCCACCTGCAAGTCGCGTTCGCCCGTGGCATCGATGACTCCCAACACCGCCTCGGCCTGCGTAAGATCGATGCGTCCGGCAAGAAACGCGCGCAGCGTGAACTCGCCTGGTCCCGCGGGGCGCGCGCCCTGCTCGGCCAGCGCAGCCACGATGGCGTCGAGCAATGGCGGCGCACCGACCGTGTGGATTTCGGCGATCGGCTGCCTGGTAAAGCTGCGCGCCGTCGGCCAAAGATACAACGCAGCAGTCAGCGGCGAGCCCAGACCTCGAAGCGCGATCCTGCCCGACACGCGCCGCGCACTGCGAAGGGCCGGTAGGCAAACGTCGGGTTCATCGGCAGTGAACACTGCCGCAACGCAATCGAGCATCTGCGCGCCGCTGATCCGCACGATGCCGCGTGCCGCCGGACCGCGAGCACTAGCGATCGCCACGATCGTGTCGTCGATGCTGAACATCGATCACGCCGCGCCAGGTCCTGGGCAACTCACCGGACGTTGGATCATCGTTTGCCCGATTTCTTTTTCGAGCGGCCTGCGCCGTTCGATCCCGTCGCGGTCGAGCGGGCCACCACGTCGATGGTCTTTTGGCCGTCGCCGGCAGGCATCGTCTTGGGCAGCAGCTTGCGCTCAGCAATACCCCACAGACTCGAGGTGATGAAGTACACGCACAGGCCGCTCGCCACTTTGAAGAACAGCAGGCCCATGACGACCATCATGTACTGCATCATCTTCATCTGCGCGGCTGCCTGCTGATCGGCTGGCGGCGGCATGAACATCTTCTGCTGCACGATGAACAGGCCGATCGTCACCAGCGGCAGCACATTCAAGTACGGTCCCAGCGTGGGCAGGAACAGAAATAATGTCCCTTGCGGAGCCGCGATGAAGTTCGGCAGCACCGGCTTCCAATACCACAGCATGTCGGGCGCCGCGAGGTTCGAACACCAACGCACCGCCTCCGAGATCAAGGGCGCTTGGCGTAATTCAACGTCAACGCTCAGCGACCGGTACAGGCCAATGAAGATCGGCAATTGCAAGAACATCGGCAAGCAACCGGCGAACGGATTGTAGTTGTGCTTGCGGAACAACTCTTGTTGCGCCTTGGAGCGCGCTTCCATGTTGCCTTTGTACTTCTCGGTGATGCGCTTGATCTCGGGCTGCAGCTCCTGCATTTTGGCCGCGTTCGCCGCTTGCTTGCGGCTGATCGGAAACATGCACGACCGCACGAGCACCGTCAGCAAAATGATCGCAATGCCGTAGTTGGGTATGATGCGGTAGAAGAAGTGCAGGATGCCCAACATCGGCTCGGCGACCCAGCCGAACCAGCCGTAGTTCACCAGGCCACCCAGTTCGTACTCGGCCAGCAGGCTCGGGCGCTTTGGTCCGGCAAACAGCTTGAAGTCGTGCTTCAGTGACCCGCCGGCAGCGATCGAAACCGGCAGACTGATTAATCGGCACGTGACGTCGGTCTGGTTCCGCTTGTGCTTGTCGTTCGGCACTGGTCCGACACGGATCGGCACCGTATCGGCGAACCAGTTGTCTTGCGGCGCTGCCGGCGCCGGGCGAATGGCCGACGCAAAGTAGATTGCATCGACCCCGGCATAAGCGACGGGGTTCTCTTGCCAGTGAATGTTCGCCGATTCGTCGGCAATGGCGCCGGCTGCGGCAAAGCGCGTGGCGATGCTCTGGCCGGTGCGCTGCCCCACCACCACGTCGCGCAGCCCCTGCCCGCCGGTGGCAATCTTGTTCGTGTACCACGATCCTTCGGTCGGCAGCCCCGTCGGCCCATCGAGGCGGTACGCGACGTCGGTGGCGGCGTCGCCGGTGTTGCGAATTTCGATGCTGAACGCCAAATGATAAACCGCGAGATTCGGGTCATCGTGATCCGCATCGTCGGCGATCCGTGCAATGCGGTAGCGCTTCACAAACTCGAGCTTCCGATCGGCCAGCACCCAGCGGAAGGCGACTTCGTCGGCGTCTGCGCCCGGCAGCACCTCCCACTGCTCGCTGCGCAGGGCAAGCCCTGGCAGTTCGTCGGCGTCGACGGCGATTTTTTCTTTGTTCACGCTTTCGAGCGTTGTCAGAAACGACAGCGGATCGTGGCGCAGCGACAGCGGGCCTGGCCGCTCGGGCTCGACGACCTGCACCGGCCGCGGTCGCAGGGTGATGACCGCCGGCTCGGCACGACCCTGAATCTTGAGCTCGACCTGCTGGCCGACGCGCGTATTCCGCATCGCCAGATCGAAATCGAGTGAGCCGCGCACGGCGTGCCCGTCGAACGACGTGATCACGTCGCCCGCTTTGAGCCCCGCGCCATCGGCCGGGGTGCCGGGACCGACAACCTGCACCGTCGCGCCGGCCTTGTCGTCGGCATCGCTCACGTCCAAATGGCCGAGATACCCGCTGTTGTCTTCGACCTCCACGCGATCGTCCCAATTCGTGGCATGATAGCGCGGACTGTTGAGCTCGATGCGTTCGACCGCGGCCCCCTGATTGGTGAGCGTGACGAGCATCCGATACGGACTTGCCGGGTCCATCGACCCAAGCGTAATCCGCTGCTGCGCAACTTCGGCATGCGGCTTGTCGGCGTCCTTAGCGGCGGCTACCGCCGGAGGTGTTTCGGCTTTCGTCGCTTCGCCGTCGCCGTCGCCGTCGTTCTTCTTCGCGGCCGGCGCTGCTTCCTGTTGCTCGGGCGCCTTGGCTACGGGTTGCTCGGGTTGCGGCCGCGGCGGCGCAAGCCA
>DASZPI010000516.1:0-7960 GCA_035550355.1 Pirellulales bacterium | reverse complement strand
CCCGGTCGTGCTGTGCATCGACGACGATCCCGACATTTCGAAGATCATCAGGCTGCGCCTGGCGCCGTATGGCATTGAGGTCCGCCGCGCCTTCAAAGGAATGCAAGGTTATTGGACCTCGCTCGACATCAAGCCGGACGTCATCATCAGCGATATGGTCATGCCCGATGGCGAAGGCAATTATTTGTACTCGCGGCTGCAGTCGCATCCGTTGACCAAGGACATTCCATTCATCGTGCTCACCGGTCAGCAAGATTCTGGGCTGCGGCGCAAGATGTTGAGCATGGGGGTCGACGCGTATCTGAGCAAGCCGATCGTATTCGACGAGTTGCTTGCCCAATTGCGCCGGCACATTGCGTTGACGAATTAGGCGCTGCACGATTCACCGTTTTCCCCCCTTGCCCTGAACGCACGAAGGGAGCTGCGGTTCCTAATTCACGCGTTCGAAGTCGATGAACCCGCGTGGCACGTTCACGCTCTTCAATCGCACGTTTACTTTGTCGCCCACATCGAGGTGCTCGTAGCCCGCGGTCAGCCGTCCTTCGACCGGGGGCTTGAGCAGCCGCACCCAAGTACCCTTGGAAGCAGCTCCGGTGACAAGTCCTTCGAATGTCTGGCCAATGCGGCGAGCCAGGAACAGCGCCGCCGCGGACTTGCTCACCTGGCGTTCGACTTTGCGGGCGGCGTCTTCTTGTGTGGTGCAATGTTTTGCGAGCGCTTCGAGCTCGCCGGCATCGTAGGGCATCGTCGCGGCCGACAGCGCCGCCTTGAGCATGCGTTGCGTGATGAGGTCGGGAAACCGACGATTCGGCGCGGTGGAATGCGTGTACTCGCGGACTGCCAGGCCGAAGTGTCCCTGCGATTGCTGCCCAGGGAGCTGCACGACGTACTCGCCGGGCCCGAGCAGCTTGACGATCGTCAGCGACAGGTCAGCAAACCGCAGCGGATCGGCCTGTCGACGATGGTCGAGAAACGCAGCCAGCGCCGCCGGATCGGGCGCTTCGGGCAGCGTACAGCCTATTCCCGCCGCCACCTCGCGAATGCGGTCCCAGCGCTTCGGCACTCTGACCACGCGGCGCAGCGTAGGCCGACCTTGCTCGGCCAGGAACCGTGCCACCGCGCTATTGGCTGCGATCATGAAGTCCTCGATCAAGTCTTGCGCTCGGTTCTTACGCTGCAACCGGAGATCGATCACTTGTCCCTGTTCGACCACCGCTTCCGGCTCGATCGTTTCCAGCTCGAGTGCTCCGTGCATGAACCGTAGCGACCGCATCCGCTGAGCGATCGAGTCTTGCAGCCGCAACTGCTCGTCGAGACCAGCGACATTTGCAATTTTCTCCGGCACGGTATCCACGGCATCGAGCCATGCCGAGACACCGTTGTAGGCAAGCTTGGCATGGTTCGTCACCCGTGCCCGGTAGACCGTCGATTCGTGCACCACGGCGTTGTCGCCCACTACCAGCTCGACAACCATCGCCAAGCGTTCGACTCCTTCATTTAACGAAGTGAGGTCGGTCGACAGCCGCTCCGGAAGCATCGGAAAAATTTGTGCCGGCGTGTACACCGAGGTGGTGTTCGTGGTCGCGTGGCGGTCGATCGGCGAGCCGGGTTTGACGAGCGCGTCGACGTCGGCAACTGCCACCAGAACCTTCACGCGCCTTTCGTCGAGCCGCTCGGCAACCGTCAACTGATCGAGATCGCGCGACGTGTCGTTGTCGATCGAGCACCACGCCAGCCCCCGCAGGTCGCGGATCGTCGGGTCCGCCTCGTGGGCGGCCATCGGAATGGTTTTAAGCTGCTGGTTGGCTTCGCGCGGAAAATCGGGCTCCAGGCCACGCTCGATCATCGCTTGCCGAGCAATCGCTCGCAGATCGCCAGGCGCTGAACGTTGATTCATCGAATCCTCGGGCCAAGTGCCGTTGCACAAGGGTCGTTGCGCTTTATTCGCCCAAAATCCAGCGCCGCTTCGGCCGCGGGCCGTACGTCAGCCCGAACTCAGTCATGGCCGCGTTATGCACCCACGCGACCGCTTCTTCGGGCGAGTCGGTAACACGGATCCGGGCGGCATCGATCGGGTCGATCGTTTTTGCTTCGATCAACCGACCGCGGATGAAGTCCAGCAGCGGCTGCCAGTATTCCTGGCCCATCAGCACCAGCGGAAAGTCCTCGATCTTCTGCGTCTGAATGAGCGTGACGGTCTCGAAGATTTCGTCGAGCGTGCCGAACCCGCCCGGCATGGCAATGAACGCATACGAGTACTTCACCAGCATCAGCTTGCGAACGAAAAAGTGTCGGAACGTTACCCAACGATCGAGATACGCATTTGGCTGCTGTTCGTGCGGCAACTCGATATTGCAGCCGACCGAGTAGCCGCCGACTTCCTTGGCGCCGCGGTTGGCCGCCTCCATGATCCCGGGACCGCCGCCGGTCATCACGGTGAAGCCAGCGCGGGCGAGGCGCTGCCCCACGTCGCGCGCCAGAACGTAATTGGCGTGCTCGGCCGTGAACCTTGCTGAGCCGAATACGGTCACGCACGGCCCGACAAAGTGTAAGCGCCGGAACCCGTGCATGATCTCGAAAAAAATGTTGATCGCCCGTCGAAGTTCGAAGCCGCGGCTTTGCGGCCCCTGCAGGAATTGCTTGATCTCGGGGATGTCGGGCCGTTTGCCCCACTGCGTGGTCGAGGGGGCCGGTCCGCCCGGCGGTGGGCCTGGATCGGTTTCAGCGGGTGGCGCGATTTCACTCATCGGCTGGCGGTGCTCTGGTGGCCACAAAACGGCGAATCGGCCGGCAACTTACCGTGCCGCCTCGACCTTGCCAACGAGCCGAGTTGCGCAAAGAGCCGGAGGCACACGAATTGCGACAGCTTAATCACCGGCCGCTCGCGATGGGAGGCGATCCGGCAGATTGCAGCAGGTCGGTGACGCTTGAAATCGGAGAGGCAATCATGCGCCCTGTCGCGTTGGTGTTGATCGTGCTCGGTGTGCTCACCCTGTCGGTGCACAGCATTACCTATTTCCAGCACCAAACCGAAGTCGGCCCGCTCGGATTCTTTGCTTGGGATGTCGAGAAGCCGTACACGATTTTGATCAGCCCAGTCGTTGGAACTGCGGGAATCGGCGCGGGCATCGCGCTATTGGTAATACCGCATCGGGCTCGCAGTGCTTGATCGCTCTGGGATGCAATGCGAATGGACGCGACCGCGCGATGGCGAATCCGCCGCGGCTTGACTATTTTGAGACCGTCAAGCTTCGTGGTCGATTGGCTGAGCGCCCTAAATGCCTGCGTTGACGACCGACACCATTGCCGACTGCTTCGCTGCGGTCAACAGCTCGGCGCGTGGCGTCACGACCCGTGAAGCGCAGCGCCGCCTGGCAACCGACGGCCCCAACGAGCCGGTCACCAAGGTGCATCACGGGCGTGTGCGGCAGTTGTTGCTGCTATTTGCCGACCCATTGGTCATCATTCTGCTTTCGGCCAGCGTTGTCTCCGCTGCTGTTGGCGAGCTGGCCAACGCAGCAATCATTGCTGCGATTGTGCTGCTGAGCACGGCGATCGATTTCGTGCAAAGCACCCGCTCCGAGCAAGCGATGCAACGGCTGCGCGGCATCGTTTCGACCACGGCCAGCGTGCTGCGCGACGGCGCATGGTGTGAGTTACCTCGACGCGAAATCGTGCGCGGCGACGTAGTACGTTTATCCGCCGGCGACCTGGTGCCGGCCGACGCGCGGCTGATCGAATCGCGCGACTTGCACGCGCACGAAGCGGCGCTGACTGGCGAATCGTTCCCCGTCGAGAAAGAACCGGTCGCGGCGCTGGCCACAACCAAAGACGGTGCGGCCCGCGGTATGGTCTGGCAAGGGACGTCGATCGTTAGCGGAACCGGAACCGCTGTGGTGCTGGCGACCGGCCGCGCGACTCGCTTCGGCGACATCGCAGCGCGTCTGGCAGAGCGGCACCCCGAGACCGAGTTCGAGCGCGGCACGCGACGTTTCGGACTGTTGATCGTGCGCGTGGTATTGTTCCTGGTGTTGATCGTGTTCTTGTCGTCAGTGCTGGTCCGCCGCGATCCGTTGCAATCGCTGCTGTTTGCCGTGGCGCTGGCCGTGGGGCTGACGCCCGAATTTTTACCGATGATCATCACGGTCACGCTGTCGTACGGCGCGGTGCGCATGGCGCGGCGCAACGTGATCGTTAAACATCTGGCGGCGCTGCAAAACTTCGGCAGCATCGACATTCTGTGTTGCGACAAGACCGGCACGCTGACCAGCGGCACGACGACGCTCGAACAGTCGACCGACGTACGCGGCAATCCCTCGGAGCGCGTGTTTGAATTAGCCCTTATCAACAGCCACTTCCAGACCGGCATCAAAAGCCCGATGGATGCGGCGATCCTCGACCACCCACGAGCGGCGGCTGCGGTTTCGTTCGACGCGTACCAAAAATTCGACGAGTTGCCGTTCGATTTCGAGCGCCGGCGGCTATCGGTCGCCCTCGAGCACGCCGGCCGCGCGTTGCTCATTACCAAGGGCGCTCCCGAAGGTGTGTTGCCGCGTTGCAGTCGGTGCGAAATCGATGGCGCGGCGCAACCGCTGGCGGTCGAAGAGCGGCAGCAGATTGCGGCACGTTTTGCCCAATGGTGCGAGGAAGGCTATCGCGTGCTGGCGGTAGCGTACCGTGATCTGCCCTCCACGAAGACCGTGTCAAATGCCGACGAGACAGACCTCGTGCTCGCCGGTTTTCTAACGTTTGTCGATCCGCTGTTGCCGGACATCGACAAGGTGCTGGCGGGCTTGCGCGACGACGGCGTGCAAGTGAAGATCCTCACGGGCGATAACGAACTGGTGACGCGGCATGCCTGCGCTCGCGCGGGACTGGATGGAACGTCGGTCGTGCTAGGCAACGAGATCGATCCGATGACCGATCCAGCCCTGGCGCACGTAGCCGAGCAATCTCAGATTTTTGCGCGGCTTACGCCCGCGCAAAAAAACCGCGTGATCCTAGCGCTCAAATCACGCAGCCACGTGGTGGGTTTCTTGGGCGACGGGATTAACGACGCACCATCGCTGCGCGCCGCCGACGTGGGAATTGCCGTTTCGACCGCCACCGATGTCGCCAAGGACGCCGCCGACATCGTGCTGCTCGAGCCACGGCTGCAGACGCTGCACGACGGGATTCTCGAAGGTCGGATGGCGTTTGGCAACGTGATGAAATACCTGCTGATGGGGACCAGCTCGAACTTTGGCAACATGATCAGCATGGCGATTGCGTCACTGTTTCTGCCTTTTTTGCCGATGCTGCCGGTGCAGATTCTGTTGAACAACTTTCTCTACGATCTCGCGCAAACGACGATCCCAACCGATCGGGTCGACGCAACGTTCACCCGCAAGCCACGCCGCTGGGATATTGCGCTGGTGCGCAAATTCATGCTAGTTATCGGGCCAATCAGCTCGGTGTACGATCTGCTGACCTTTGCCGTGCTGTTGTGGCTGTTTCACGCCTCGCAGCCGCTGTTCCATACCGGTTGGTTCGTCGAGTCGTTGGCGACCCAGACGCTGGTGCTGTTCGTGATTCGCACGGCGGACAGCTTCTGGCGCAGCCGGCCCAGCACTCCACTTGTCGCGACGATTTTGACCGTGGTGGTCGTTGGAGTCGCGCTGCCATTCTTGCCCGTGGCCCACCTACTCGGATTTGTGCCGCTGCCGGCCAGCTTCTTCTTAGTGCTGGTCGCAATCGTGACGACCTACCTGGCGCTGGTGGAGTTCGTCAAGCGCAGATTGTTCGGCGGGCACGCCTTCGAGTCGGCGCTCCAAGGCGCGTCCGGCCTTCCCACCTAAACCTCGCTCAGCACAGCGGGTCCATATCGCGCAGCGGAAACCGTTCTTTGCGCAGGTCCGCGATCTCTTCGCCGCGACGAGCCGAGTCGTCGACACCGATCATTCCACGCAGGCGGACTTGTAATTCGCTGAGCTGCGAGACGATCGTCGACAACCGGCTTGGCGGCAACAGCGGCTCGGTCTGCTGCTCGAAGTGCCCGACGATCCGCTCCAACTCCTTAGCCTGCGCCGAGAGCGTTTCAACGAGATCATGCACTGCGCTGTACAGCGACTGCGACTTGAGTGCGGCGGACGACTCGGCTCGGTCAGCAGCGTTCGCAGACATGGCGGCAATCCTTCTGAAAACATCAGGTCGAAGCGACGACGACTTGGTACAGCACGCATCATGCCGAATGCGAGTTAGGGCATCCGCTATGCAATTCCACCGCGAACTCGCGCGTCGCGTGAGCGCGCCGTCGCAACGCTGTGCGGGCACGCCCAGCAAACTGTGCGGTAGAGCACAGTGTGCGGTTCAAGTCGGGCGATCGATCTCGACAAAGAGCCGCGTATACCTCGTGAAAAATGGCTACACGACCCGGCCGCACAATCGATTGGACCGATGGCATGTCGGTTGCTTTCCGTGAGGAGCAGAAGCTATTCACCATTCACAGCGGACGTGAACAGGACGGTTGTGGTAGCGTTTGCTGCGAATTGCCATTAACAAACGAAGGTCTGCCATGGAAACAAAAACCGATACGAAGCCATTTGCCGGGCGCGATCTGCACCGCTGGCTGAACGCGACCACCGTGCCATGCGTGACCTTGTACTTGCCAGCGCATGGCGCCGGAAACGATGGCCAGCAAGGTCGAGTGGTGTTGAAAAACCTGCTGGCCCGTGCGGAACAGACGCTCGAAGCGCGCGGCATGCGCAGCGTTGCTGCGCGAGCACTGCTTGAACCCGCCCGCAAGCTGGTCGATGACGACCGGTTCTGGAAGGATCAATGGCAGGGGCTTATGGCCGTGGTTACGGTCGATGGCGTCGAAACATGGCGGCTGCCGATCAACGTCGCAGCCCTGGTTGCGGTCGGCGATCGTGTGAGCATCAAGCAGGCGCTGCCGGCCGTGACCGACAATCAGACGTTCCACCTGCTGGCAGTCAGCCAAAACAAGGTTCGCCTGTTTCGCGGCGACCGCTGGACCCTCGAACCGGTCGCGCTCGACACCCTGCCGGCAGGCCTGGTTGCGGCGCTCCACAACCAGCCGCCGCAGGTCCTGTTCCAAGTGCTCGGCGCTCCTTCGGCCGCACGCGGTCAGGAAGGAACGGTTTATCACGGCCAGTCGGGCGAAGTGGATGCTCACAAGAAAGAATTGAACGATTGGTTCCACCTGATCGATCGTGCCTTGGAACCGTACCTGCGCGGCGAAAAAACACCGCTGGTGTTCGCGGGAGTCGAGTACCTGTTCCCGATCTTTCGCAGCGCTTGCACCTACAGCCATGTGTTCGACCAACCGGTCCACGGAAACCCGGACCAATGGTCCCACCACGAATTGCAACAGCGTGCCGCAGCGTTGCTCGAGCCGCTTTGGAGCAAGGCAGCCGAACTTGATCGCACGCGATTCGACGACCACTTGGGTTCGAACCGTGTCTCGGCATCCATCGAAGAGGTGTTGCCCGCAGCGATCGATGGCCGCGTCGACGCGCTATTCGTCGACCGCGATCGCCCGTTGTGGGGCCGGTTCGACGAGCGAGGTCGCACGGTCGAATTGCTGCCAGATCAAACCGCCGACGGCGAAGATCTGCTCGACCGCGCCGCTTGGGAAACCTTGCGACGACGTGGCCGGGTATATGCGGTTCCGGGTGACCAGGTTCCGGGCGGTATCTTGATTTCGGCCTTATATCGCTACGCGACGCAACCCATCGAAGCGGCTGGAAACGCTGCCGCGGCGCGGTCATGAAACGCATCGCTCTGCTAACCAGCGGCGGCGACGCTCCCGGCATGAACGCGGCGATCCGCTCGGCCACACGCACGGCAATCGAGCGTGGCGCCGAGGTGTTCGGCGTCCGCCGCGGCTATGCGGGGTTGATCGAGGGCGACTTCGTGCCGCTCACCGCGCGCGACGTTGCCGGGATCATCGAGCTCGGCG
>DASZPI010000515.1:0-2988 GCA_035550355.1 Pirellulales bacterium | reverse complement strand
TGTTGCCGGGCAAGCCCAAGGCCAGCGACCTGGTGTCGCGGATCGCCAGCGCCGACCCGGACGAACGCATGCCTCCCGACGACGAACCGCCCTTGACGCCGGCCGAGGTCGCGCTCGTCTCGCGCTGGATTGCCGAGGGTGCAGCGTGGGATGCGGGCTTCACGTTCAAGAAGAAAGAATATGCCGCCCCGCTCCGGCCTCGTCGACCTGAGCTGCCGCCGGCGCGACCCGGACTTGAGCACCCCATCGACCGGATCGTTGACGCGTACTTTGCCAGTCACGGTGTCGCGTGGCCCCAGCGGCTCGACGATGCGGCGTATCAGCGGCGATTGTATCTCGACGTCATTGGTCTGCTGCCGGCGCTCGACGAGATCGACACGTTTGCTGCCGACACCGCAGCCGACAAGGACTCGCGACTCGTGCGGTCGCTGCTCGACGATCGCCGCGCCTTTGCCGACCACTGGATGACGTTCTGGAACGATTTGCTGCGCAACGATTATTCGGGCATTGGCTTCCGCGAGGACGGTCGTCACCAGATCACCAGTTGGTTGTACGACGCGCTGCTGAACAACAAGCCGTACGACCAGTTCGTTCGCGAGCTGGTCAGCCCCAGCGAGGAGTCGAAAGGTTTTGGCCACGGCATCCAGTGGCGGGGCCGGGTGAACGCGAGCCAGGTGCGCGAGATTCAGTTTTCGCAGAACCTGTCGCAGGTGTTCTTCGGCATCAATATGAAATGCGCCTCGTGCCACGACAGCTTCATCGACCGATGGAAGTTGGACGACGCCTATGCGCTGGCCGCCGTGATCGCCGAGAAGCCGATCGAGATTTACCGCTGCGACAAGGCAACCGGCGAGATGGCCCAGGCGCGGTTTCTATGGCCGGAGCTTGGGAGCATCGATCCGGCGGCATCGCGTGCCGAGCGACTGGCGCAGCTTTCGAAGCTGGTCACGCATCGCGACAATGGTCGTTTTCAGCGAACGATCGTTAATCGGCTGTGGCAGCGGTTGTTTGGGCGCGGCATTGTGCATCCGGTCGACGTGATGGCGGGCGAGCCGTGGAGTGCCGACCTGTTCGACTATCTGGGCACGTATCTGGTCGATGCCGATTACGACCTGAAGCGCGTACTCGAGCATATCGCGACCAGCCGAATTTACCGAGCACAGCATGCGTCGCTCGAATCGGTGGTACCGGGCGACGACTATGTGTTCCGCGGCGCCGAATTGAAGCGGATGACCGCCGAGCAATTCATCGACGCGATCTACACCCTGACGGGCACCCAGGCTGCAAAATTAGGCGCCAAGCTCAAGCCGCCCCATGCCAGCCGCAAGGATCGCAGCTACACGCGCTCGTCGCTGACGACGCTCGATCCGCTGCAACGCTCGTTGGGCCGACCCAACCGCGAGCAGGTCGTCACCACACGGGCCGACTTGTTGACCACGCTCGAGGCGCTCGACCTGTCGAACGGTCAGCCGTTGGCCGAGTTGCTCGATCGCGGAGCGAAGGAGCTGCTCAAGCAGCGTACGACGGGCACGGCATTGGGCGGCGAGCTGTTTCGCCACGCGCTGAGCCGCGATCCTACGGCCGACGAGCAAGCCACGCTGAACGAGATTATCGGAGCGAAGCCGACGGCTGAATCGGTGACCGATTTGTTGTGGACGATTTGCATGTTGCCTGAGTTTCAATTGGTACGGTAGGGCCCGTGAAACGTGCCACGAGCGGATGGTACGCTGCACGTACCCGACAAGAAGGAACGCGACGATGTTGAATGAACAATTCTTCCAACGTTTGAGTCGCCGGCAGGTGCTGGGGGCGATAAGCGGCACGGCCTTGGCGGCACTGGCGGGCGGTGAGCCGCGGTTGCTTGCGGCAGCGAAGAAGCTCAAGGCACCCAAGCCGACCGCCGATACGTGCATCCTGCTGTGGATGGGCGGCGGCATGGCTGCGCCCGAGACATTCGACCCGAAGCGCTACGAGCCGTTCGAGATCGGCCTGCCCGCCGAGAAAATCATCAGCACCTTTCCGTCGATCGACACGGTCGTCGATCACATCAAGATCTCGCAGGGGCTGGAGAACATTGCCGGGGTCATGGATCGCGCGACGCTGATCCGCTCGCACGTGGTTGCCGATCTGGGCAACATCTTGCACTCGCGGCATCAATATCACTGGCACACCGGTTACATTCCGCCGCAGACCGTCGCCGCTCCGCACCTGGGGGCATGGATCGCCAAGCTGCGTGGTCCGAACAACCCGGCGATCCCCGCGTTCATCAACATCGGCCAGCGCCTGGAAGGGGTCGGCGAATCGGACGAGCTGAAGGCGTTCACCACCGCCGGGTTCTTTGGCAGCGAGTACGGTCCGTTCAACCTGCCCGACCCTGCCGATGCGGCCAATGCTGTTCGCCCACCCAAGGGAATGACCGGCGATCGCTTTGCCGCGCGGCAACGCCACTACGAGCGGCTGGTGCGGCAGAGCCCGCTGGCGGACTTGGCCAGCGACTACCATCAACAATCGATGTTGCGCGCGGTCGAGAATGCGCATCGACTGCTGAACTCGCCCGATCGCGAGGCGTTCGATTTGTCGAAGGAGCCAAAGGACAGCTTCGAGAAATACAACACGGGGCGTTTCGGGCTGGGCTGTCTGCTGGCGCGTCGGCTGACCGAGGCCGGTGCGCGGTACATCGAGGTGACGACCGAGTACGTGCCGTTCAAGAGTTGGGACACGCACGAGAACGGCCACGAAACGCTGGTCGAGATGAAGAAGTCGATCGATCGGCCGATTGCGCAGCTGATTCTCGACCTGGAGGAGCGCGGGCTGTTGGATCGCACGTTGGTCGTGTTGGCCAGCGAGTTCAGCCGCGACATGATGATCGAAGGGGTGCCGGGAAGCACTGCCCGCGACCAGTCACGCGCCAAGAGCGACGTGATGCTCGAGCCGAAGCACTATGGCTTGCACCGGCACTTTACCGGCGCGGGGTCGGTGCTGCTGTTC
>DASZPI010000514.1:0-3032 GCA_035550355.1 Pirellulales bacterium | reverse complement strand
GGGAGGTTTGCCGTTCGAGTCGGGCGGATTGACCGAGCTCGAAGCAGCGCAGCGGCCCCGGCTCGATACGCTCGCCCGCCGCGGCATGACCGGACTGAGCATTCCGGTGAAGCCCGGTATTACACCCGGCAGCGGACCGGGGCATTTGGGCCTGTTTGGCTACGACCCGCTCGAGTACGTCATCGGACGCGGAGCGCTCGAGGCGACCGGCATCGGCTTCGAGCTGGGGCCGAACGACGTCGCGATTCGCGCGAACTTTTGCACGATCGACGCCGACGGAAAGATCAGCGATCGCCGCGCCGGGCGGATCAGCAGCGAAGAGAGCGCCCCGCTGGCGATTCGTCTGCGGCAGGTGAAGATTCCCGGCGTCGAAGTGTTCGTCGAGCCGGTCAAGGAGCATCGCTTTGTGGTCGTGCTGCGTGCCCCGGGACTAGGTGGCCACGTGCACGATACCGATCCGCAGGTCACTGGTGTTGCGCCGTTAACGCCCAAGGCGATGAACCCCGACAGCCAAAAGACCGCCGACGTAGCCGCCGAGTTTATCGCCCAGGCCAAAAAGCTGCTGGCCGGCGAAAAGAAGGCCAACTGCCTGACGCTGCGCGGCTTTTCGGCCCGGCCCAAGCTGCCGACCTACGACGAAGTGTACGGCCTGCGCGCGGCGGCGATTGCCGTCTACCCGATGTACAAGGGGCTGGCGCGGCTGGTTGGCATGCAGATCGTCGGCAAGGCCCAAACGTTGAGCGAGCAGATCGACGTTTTGGTCGAGAATTGGAGCAAGTACGACTTCTTCTTCCTGCACTTTAAGTACACCGACAGCACCGGCGAGGATGGCGCGTTCGCAAACAAGGTGAAGCGCATCGAGGAAATGGATGCGATCATGCCGCGGGTCGTCGACCTGAAGCCGACGGTGCTGATCGTCACCGGCGACCACAGCACGCCCAGCTTCCTGAAGAGCCACAGTTGGCATCCGGTGCCGACATTGCTGGTGAGCGACTGTTGCCGTTTCGACGGCAGTCAAGGGTTCAACGAGCGCGAAGCGCAGCGCGGCGGCATGGGACAGTTCGAAGCGAAATACCTGATGACGCTGGCCCTGGCCAACGCCGGGCGGCTGGGCAAGTTCGGCGCGTGAGCTGGTCGTGCAACCTGGTGGCTTGCCGGTTACTCGACCAGTCGCGCGTTCAGCCAATCGACGTGGTCGAGTTCGTCGCCACGTTGGCCGAAGTCGACCAGCAGGCTCAGGCGTTCGCCCTCGGGCAGATCGACGCGAACCTGCTCGGGCGCGGCGCCGCCGCGGATTTCGGTGCTGGCCCAAACTTGCTGGCTATCGACGAACACGCGCACCGTCGCACTCCCCTGCCCGGCGGTCTCGTCGTCGATCGCCACGTCGGCTTCGAACCGCTTGTAAGGCTTGTCGAGGCGATAGGTAAGTCGCGCGGCACTGTGCATGCCGATGCCTTTGGCAAACATTCGACCACCTGCGCGCAGCGGAGCGCCGGTCACGCTCAGATCGTTCCGGTAGGGCCAAGTCAGCGACAAGTATGGCAAATGCTTGTAGCTATCGGCCTGGAGATCGGAAAGGTAGGTGATCTTGCCGCCCAGCGGCTGCAAGAAGACAAGCATATCGCGCGGAGCGGTCCAGGTGGCGTGGCCGTCGATCGCCAGCGCCGGCGTGATCACGATTTCATGATCGGAAAGAACGAACGACTTGGCGGCGATGCGCGTGCCGTCGCGCAGGCCGATAAGCATCGCGAGGCCTTGCCGCCGCAACTTCGGCGACAGCGACGGATTGTACAGCAGCGCGGCAACCTTCGACCGATCGATGCTCGTTTTTCCGGCCGGCGCCGCGAGCACGACCTGGCTGCCGTCGCACGATTGCAGCGTCCCGTCGAGGGCGTCGCCGTTGACGAGAACCACGCGATCGGCATCGCGCGGCGGGGCAGCGGAGTCCGCGGCGCCGAACAGTGCGAACAGCATGCGGTCGCGGCGCGAACGATTCGACGGCGGATCGAACACCACGCCGCGCAACAATTCCAACGGCAATGTGAGCGGTCCCAAAGGCGAACGATCGAGTTGCAAAAGGTCTTTGTCGAATTGCAACGACGCCGGCGGCTGCCCGGGCTCGGCGGGTGATTGGGCGATGACTCCACCATCGATCAGCCAGAGCACGGGGCCCAACGCGACCTCGGCAGGGTTGCCCCAGATAACGACTTCGCTAGCGCTGACTGCGCGGGTCGCGCCGCTGTCGTCGTTGAAGGTCCACCGTCCGTCGGCGGTTGCGCCGGTCAGCGCGGCGCGTGTGCGGCTGCCATCGACGAGCAGCAGCGGTCGCATCTCGGCGGCCAGCAACGAGCCTGCCGACGTTGCCGCCGCGATCAGCACAAGGGGTCCGATGGTGTGGAGCAAAGGTGTTGTTCGTCTAGCGCTGAAAGATAGGCAGATAGTTGTTCGGCAGTTGCAGCACGATGCACGCCATTGCCGTGCCATATTCCTGGCAGATCGAATCCATCCACGAGCCGTCTTCGCGCTGGCGGGCGATCAGTTCGTCGCGGATC
This sequence comes from Pirellulales bacterium, assembly GCA_035550355.1. Classification (GTDB taxonomy): domain Bacteria; phylum Planctomycetota; class Planctomycetia; order Pirellulales; family PNKZ01; genus DATAXP01. The sequence continues at coordinate 480 of DASZPI010000514.1, read as the reverse complement.
GCCGGGTACCAGCGCCGCCAATAATCGCCGCCCGCGTGCCACATGGCCTGTGCGGCGTAGTAGTGTCCGTAAAAATAATGGCTTTCGCGATTGAAGACGCCGCCGCGTGGCAGGCTTTCCATCAAGTACTTCAGCCCTTTTTCGATTTCGGGCCCTTCGTAGATGCCGGCGCTGTACAAGGCAACGACTCCGGCTGCCGAGCGTGGAAAGGCGCTCTGGCCGCCCTGGATCATGTACATGAATCCGCCGTCGGCATTCTGGCTGCGCTTCACGTAGCGCACGCAGCGGTCGATGGTGTCGTGCGAAACAAACAAGCCGGCATTGCGTGCCGCGCGCAGGGCCATCACCTGGCAGATCGTCACCGAAATGTCGGCATCGCGGCGCACCGGCTGATAGCGCCAACCACCGTCGCTGTTCTGCGTATCCTCGATCAGCTTGACCGCCTTGGCAAGTTTTTCGCGGACGTCGGCGCGGCGGCTC
>DASZPI010000513.1:0-8676 GCA_035550355.1 Pirellulales bacterium | reverse complement strand
CACCAACCTCCGTGCGGGGTGCCGGGCGGAATTCATTGGCGTGCTTGAACCGCCCGCGCCCCGCTTTCTTTTCCATCGCCGCGTTGCTGCCGGCACGTTTTGAATACGCAAGCTGGCGCATCGAACCAAAGGAGCATCATGCCGCAGGACGACGAACTATTCTTTGTGGTTCCCACCTACCGGCTTCGCGACGTTAGCGCGACCATCGCAAACTACGACGAACACTTGTGGCGCAACGGTCACTCGGTGCCGCTAATCGTCTTCGACGATTCCAGTCCGGCCAACCATGAAAAGTATTTTCCGCTGCTCGAGCAGACCGCGACCCACAACGAGCTGTACTACGTCGGCCCTCACGAAAAAGAACAGTTCCTTTCGTTCCTGAACGGACGCCTCAGGGACAAGCGATTGGAGTCGCTCGTCAAGAACCTGTTCCGCCCCAGTTACGGCGGCAACCGCAACTACACGCTCGCCTACACGCTGGGCGGATTGATGGTCAGCTCGGACGACGACATGCGGCCGTACACGCTCATGGAGCATAGTCCCGAGTCGCTGGGCGACGACGAGATTTGCCGTGGCCGGCTGTTGAAATCGAGCGAGGACGGCTACACCCGCAAGTCGTTCGATATCCTCGCGTCGTTCATGGACGTGCTTGGCAAGCCAGTGAGCGAAGTGCCTGATAACTACGAGCGCGGCGAATTGCTGGTCGATTCGGCGATGGATCTGGAAACGAACTCGACCAAGGGGCTGGCGCGCGAGAATTCGTTGATGCTGCGGCGTGGCAGCGTGCCTGGCGAGGCGATCGTGAAAATCGCCCAGACCTTCCGCTCCGGAACGAACGATCTCGATGCGGTCGACTACGTCGACATGTTCTTGGATGACGAGCAGCAGACGAGCCTCGACGACTTGAACGACGTTTACGTGCTGGTCAACTTCCGCCCCGTCGTGACCAAGAAGAATTGGCGCATGGACTGTGGCGTGGCCGGCTACGACAACACGTTCGGCTTACCGCCGTTCTTTCCAACGCGGCTGCGGTTCGAAGACTACATCTACCGCCTCTGGGTGCAGCAGGAGGGGATTGTCGCGGCCCATGTCGACGCCGCCCAGAACCACATCAAAAGCAATTACATGCGCAACCCCCCGCGGCCGAGGTCTTCAACGAAGAACTTTCCAACCTGCTGAAGCGCAAGATCAAATCGAGCATCACGCGGTTGGACGACTTGACCATCGGCTTCGACTACGAAGGGGAAGTCACCGCCGGCGATGCCAAGGAGATCCTCGATAAGATCGCGGCGTTGTACGGGCGAGCGCTCGAGGCGGCGGAAATCGCCCGCACCGCCGAGCGCGCCGACGCGTTGCGCATGTTTGCCGCCAATCTGGAAAAGGCGTTTTACGGATTCGAGCCCGATTTCTTTCAGCAGAACCTGCTGCGGATTGTCGACGACGTGATCACCGTGATCAAAGGTTCGATTGAGCTGTGGCCAACGCTTGTCGAGATCTGCTACTTCGAGAAAAGGCGCCGCGGATTGCCGCGGCTTCGAGTCCAGAATCCGAGCAAGCGCGCCGCTTAGGCGCTCGAGCACATTCCGAACATTCCCCTCAACAACGATTGGAGCAATTGCCGTGCGTATCGCACAAGTCGCCCCTCTGTACGAGAGCGTGCCGCCGCAGCTTTATGGCGGCACGGAACGCGTGGTTTCGTGGCTCACCGAGGAGCTGGTGCGGCTGGGGCACGAGGTGACGCTGTTCGCCAGCGGCGACTCGCAGACCAGCGCGAAGTTGGTGGCGGCGTGTCCCCGCGCCTTGTGGCGCGACAACACCTGCCATGAGACATTGCCGCATCACGTGCGACTGATGGAGCTGGTGTTCGACGACGTATCGCGGTTCGATGTCATCCATTTCCATTGCGATTATCTGCACTTGCCGCTGCTGCGCCGCCATCCCTGTCCCAGCGTTACCACCTTGCACGGACGGCTGCACGTGCCCGATCTGCAGCCGTTGTTCGACGAGTATGCCGAGGCGCCGCTCGTCTCGATCTCCAACGACCAGCGTCGGCCGATCCCTGATGCGAACTGGCAGGCAACCGTGCACCACGGGCTGCCTCGCGATCTGCACACCTACCGCGAACAGCCGGGAGACTATTTGGCGTTCCTGGGCCGCATCTCGCCCGAAAAGCGCGTCGATCGTGCGATTGAGATCGCCCGACGATCGGGCCTGAAGTTGAAAATCGCCGCCAAGATCTACCCCGAAGAGCGCGCCTATTTTCACGAAACGATTGAGCCGTTGCTGCGCCAATCGCCGTCGGTCGAGTTCATCGGCGAAGTTGGCGGCCGCGAGAAGGACGAGTTCTTGGGTAAAGCGCACGCGCTGTTGTTCCCGATCGATTGGGCCGAGCCGTTTGGCCTGGTGATGATCGAAGCGCTGGCCTGCGGGACGCCGGTCATCGGTTGGCGCAAGGGATCGGTGCCTGAGGTGATCACCGACGGCGTCTCAGGCTTCGTCGTCGACAGCATCGACGAAGCGGTCGAGGCCGTGCGGCGCGTTGGAGGCCTAAGCCGATTGGGTTGCCGCCAGATCTTTGAGCAACGCTTCGACGCCGCACGAATGGCGCGCGACTACCTGGACGTCTATCGGCGCGTGCAATGGGCGGAGCCGGTGCTGCTGCCCATGCAACGGATGCCGCAACGCAACCCGCATGCATCGGCACACCGAACGATACTCAGCACTTCGATCGCGCTCGTCGGCATTCCGGCGATTGCCGGTCGCGATTGCTGAAAGCCGGTCAGCCTCGCGCGGCCTGTCTCTGACAGCGGGCAGGCAGGATGCCGGATGGCCGATCTGACCGCCACCACGCAGGACGCCCGGTGGGCCGCCGAGCTGACTGTGCATCGGATCGGAATGCGAACCGCGGCCTTACAGGGTGATGATCCGACGCATGACCGAAGGGCTGACAACCAAGCCGAACCAAAACCGGCCCACCGCGGGAGACGGTTTGCCATCGGCGCGCGCCGAAGGAGGCTTGTACCACGTCTTGGCGGCTTCGAGCGTCGCCGACGAACGGACACGGGTGCTCAAACACGGCGACACATTTGCCGTGTTCGACCATTACGGCGACATCAAGCCCGGCGGGCTCGGCGAACAGGGGCTGTACCACGAGGGAACGCGTTTCCTTTCGTGCTGGCTGCTCGTGCTCGACGGAGGCCGGCCGTTCTTCCTGGGCTCGACCGTCCGCGACGAAAACGATCAGCTGACCGTGGCGCTGACGAACCCCGATCTGGTTCATGCCGGCAAGGTCCGCGTTGCGCTGGGAGCACTGCATCTGGCACTCAGAAAGATTCTCTGGAAGGCAACCTGTTACCAGCAGCTTCGCATCAAGAACCACGGACTCGAGCGGGTGACTTTTTCGCTCACGGTCCACTTTGCCGCCGACTATGCCGACATCTACGAGGTACGCGGCCTGAAGCGAAAATCGCGAGGCGAGGATCTCCCAGCAGAGTTGACGGACGAGCGCGTGATCCTTGGCTACCGTGGCCTCGACGGTGTCGCAAGACGGACGGAATTGCAATTTACTCCACGGCCCGCATCGCTCACCGATCGCGCCTGCCGGTTCGAGCTGGTGCTTGATCCACAACAGGAGCTTGCAATCAATATCGCCATCGGTTGCCACTGCCAATCGGTCGACAGGCGGCTGCTGGCGTTCGACGACGCGCGAGCGGAAGCCGAGGCCGATCTCGACCGGGCGAACGCATGGTCGTGTCATTTGCAAAGCTCGAATGCGCAGGTCAACGCCTGGATCAGCCGGGCTGTTTCGGATCTGCACATGATGACGACCGAGTTGCCTACCGGCCCGTACCCGTACGCCGGCGTGCCTTGGTTCAACACGCCGTTCGGGCGCGACGGGATTATCACAGCGCTTGAGTGCCTGTGGTTGCGACCCGAGCTCGCTCGCGGCGTGTTGGCCTACCTTGCGGCGACGCAGGCAACCGAGATCGTTCCCGAGCAGGACGCCGAGCCCGGCAAGATTCTGCACGAGACGCGCAACGGCGAGATGGCTGCACTCAAAGAGATGCCGTTCGGACGTTACTATGGGAGCGTCGATGCCACGCCGTTATTCGTGTTGCTCGCCGGGCAGTATTACGAGCGCACTGCAGACTGGGCCTTTATCGAACAACTCTGGCCACATGTCGAAGCAGCGCTCGGCTGGATTGATCACTACGGCGATCGTGACGGCGACGGCTTCGTCGAATACCAGCGCCAGTCGGGTGACGGGCTGGTGCACCAAGGATGGAAGGACTCTGACGACGCGATCTACCACGCCGATGGGTCGCTGGCCACCGGGCCGATCGCTCTGTGCGAAGTGCAAGGCTATGTTTTTGCAGCCCGCCTCGCTGGGGCCACGTTGGCCGGCGCACTCGGATTGACGCATCGGGCGACCGAGTTGACTCGACAAGCCGAGGCCATTGCCAAGCAATTCGAGCAAGCGTTCTGGAGCGAGCGATTGTCGACCTACGCCCTGGCGCTCGATGGCGAAAAGCGCCCCTGCCTGGTGCGTTCGTCGAATGCAGGCCACTGCCTGTTTACGGGGATCGCGAGTGCCGAACACGCCGAACGTGTGGTAAGGACATTGCTCGGACCAGATTCGCTTTCCGGTTGGGGCGTGCGAACGATCGCCGCCGGCGAGCCTCGCTTTAATCCCATGGGTTATCACAATGGCTCCGTTTGGCCCCACGACAACGCGATGATCGCCCAAGGCTTTGCGCGGTACGGGCTGGCCGCCGAGGCGACACGGTTGTTTGCCGGATTGTTTGGCGCTAGCCTGTATTTCGACCTGCATCGCATGCCGGAACTGTTCTGCGGTTTCGCCAAAGAGGCTGGCGAAGGGCCGGTGCTCTATCCGGTCGCCTGCACCCCGCAGGCTTGGGCCGCGGCGTCGGTGTTCTTGTTGTTGCAAGCTTGTCTGGGGCTGACCGTCAGCGGCCTGGATCGCCACATTTACCTCGATCGCCCTTCGCTGCCCGGATCTCTCGACGAGTTACGCGTCCATAATTTGGACGTCAACGGTTCGACCGTTGACCTGCTGCTCGTGCGCCACAAACACGACGTTGGCGTCAGCGTGCTGCGCCGCGATGGGGATATCCGAGTGACCGCGACGAAGTGACATTGCGATTTGGGAAAGGGCCGCCATCAAGCGGAACCGGGATGAGAACAACGCAAAGCAAGCAGCGTAAGCGGATCGAGCCGATGCGTGCTAAGCGTCATTTTCACCGTGTGGCTGTTCGACCGTCGAAAAGTTGGAGCTTCGCTTCGAGGAGTTCGCAGACGCAAAGGCATTTGCAAAAGCGGCGGAAAAGCGCCTGCCATTTACAAATGTTGGAATAACGAACAACGAAAGCCTCCAGTATCTCACCATTTGGGACAAGAATTAGTTGTTGCGATTCGAGTGGCCGAGCGAGCCAGATAATCGATTCGTGAGCGCAGGAGGGCGATTCACTTTGGCGGCTTATAGACCGGCGTGGCAATGGAGTCGTGCCGCGGAGCCAGTGTCTCGATATATTCCCGCTCGGCCTTCGCCGCCGCCGCGGCTTCCTCAGGCGTGAGAGGCGGGACGTCTCCCTCGGCAATCTTGCGCATGGACTCGACTACTTCCGCCTCGTCAGCCGACGATGTCGGTTTGTCAGACTTCTTTTTCTTCTTTGCCATCGTGACCATCTCCGTCCGATTCAAGAATACGTTTGAAATAACTCCGCCAACTTAACGCAAGTGCCTTTGTGACCGACGCACGGAATGCTAGCGTGTCCGAGGCGCGAATTCCAAAAGTATATTCGTAACGAGTCCGTCTGCGGCTGCGGACGCGCTGTTAGCTTACGTTTCGGAAAGCCGACGTCGAGCGGTATTGCCGCATTCACCCTTTGGCGGCATGAATAGCAAAGTTTGACGATTCGCCGTCAACAAGAATCCCTCAATTCGCCGATTTATTAACGGCGTTATTCTCAGCCGATGGTTCAGATCATGGCTTGCGTAAGGCACAGTTGGATCGCCGTCGCTACCGCCTGGATCGTCGCATCGACGATGCTTGTCGGCGGTCCATCTGCCTTTTCGTTCGATCCGACGCTTAGCACAAACGCGCGGCCGGCACCGTCGATCGAAGTTGTCCAGCAGGTTTCTACCGCGCATAACGTTCGGTTGCCGGCGATCAGCGCGTCGAAGGAATGCGAGCGGAAGCCGCACCAGGTCGACGACACAACGACAGGGCTCGTCGGCAGCAGTGGGCGCGAGCCACGCTGCCATAAGGCTGGCGACGCGCTAGCTCGTGCGTTGCCGTTGTCTCGTGTGCAGCCACTGGCGCACGTTCGGCTTCAGATCTGAAGCACGTCTTCTCCACGCATCTCGCGCTGAATGAATCGTCCGCTGTCGGCGTGAACTGAGATTCTCACGTCGTCAGCGCATCTTCGCGACCTCGGTCCGCAAACGTCTTCGTTGGCAGTCTGAGGTCGTCGCAAGCCAATGACGCGCAGCGGCACATGCGTTGTCGCGCCTCCAGTTCCTGCTCAAGAAAGGATTCTTGACGATGACGTTTTTCGGAGCGGCGGCGACCGCGATCGCGCGATCTCCCATTCTTTGGGGATGCCTGGCCTCGGGGGCCTTTTTTACGCTGATCGATCACGACGTATTGCCGGGCAGCGAGCTACTCAGACGCTACACCACCGAGGAATGGGTCGAGGGGATCGAGACGACGTTCTTTTTTATTGGCTTGGCCGAATTGCTGCTGAAAACATTCGACCTCGCCGAGCAAAGCGCCGTGCTACGTGCCGGCCTGCTGTTGGGCGACCTGCCGTCAGCGCCTTTGCCGGCCTGCCATGCGAAGCGGTCGCTCGACCATCTTGCCGCGATGCTCGCAGCCAAACGTCACGGCTATCTGCCGCGCCGGCTGCGCGAGGCGCTAGAGATGGTGCTGCACAAAGACTCGGCCGACAGCCTGGCCGACGACCTGAAGTTTCTGGCCGACGTCGACGCCGATCGCAGCCACGCCGGCTACGCGTTTCTGCGGATTGTCATTTGGTCGATCCCGATTTGGGGATTTCTGGGCACCGTGATCGGCATCACCGCCGCCATTGCCAGCCTCAACCCCGGTGCCGTCGAAAGTTCACTTGGCAACGTCACCACGAGCCTGGGAGGAGTCTTCGACACAACCGCCTTGGCGCTCGGGCTGTCGATCGCGCTGGTATTCGGCCAGTTTTTTGTCGATCGCCGCGAAGTTCGCCTGTTGGCCGAGGTGGAAACCCGGGCGGCAACGGAGTTGATCGGACGATTCGAGCGCACGCAGGCCGGCTCCGTGCAAGCGCAGCTCGTTGCGTTCGATGGTCTGGGCGAGGCGCTGCTCGATCGCATCGAACGCGTGCTCGAGCGACGCATCGAAACTGCGCTCGAGCGATCGTTGGCCAAAAACATCGATGTGCATGCCGAACGTTTGAGTACCGCCGTCGACACAACGGCCGAGCGCCATCGGAGTTCGTGGGGCCAGGTGCACCGGGCGCTCGTCGATTGTTCCGAGTCGTTGCAGTCGCATGGCAGCGTGTTGCTGCAAGTGGTCGAGGCGACGGGCGAGGTGACCAAGCTTGAAGACGCGCTCAACCGTAATCTGTCGACCTTGGCCGGTGCGCGGCATGTTCAAGAAACTCTCGAGAACTTGTCCGCGGCGGTCCACTTGTTGAACGCCCGGCTTGGCCAGGCCCTTCCCCCCGCGCCGCCGGTAACACTCAGGAGTGGATCGCCCTGGGAGGCGGCATGATGCAGAAGAAGCGACGTCGATCACGCAAGAAGGATGTGGTGCGCATCCAGCTCTTTTCGTTCATGGACGTATTCGTCTGCATGATGGGTGCACTGGTTCTGATGTTCATGATGATCAGCCGCTACATGAACGGCGAAGGGCCCCAACCTCCGCCCGATCCCGCCGCGGCCAACGAAGCATTCGCCAAGGCCCGCGCCGCATTGGTCGAGAGAATTGATGAACTTCGAACGTCGCGCGACACGCTCGCCGCCCGGCTTGCCGAGCAGCGCGGTGAGCTGAGCCATTTGGAAGAACACACGCGCCGCATTCGCGACGAGCTTGCGCAGGCCCAAACCGCGGCCGAGACGCTCGAGCACGCCGACAACACCGACGACGAAGCGAACCAGAAGCTGCGCAAGCGCGTAGTCGAATACGATAAAGAAATCCTCGCGCTGACTGATGATGTCGAGCAGATGCGCAAGGCCGCGCAGGGGCAAACCAATTCATACGCAATTATCCCGTACGACGGGCCGAACCAGACGCGGCGGCGGCCGATTTACATCGAATGCCGCGCCAACTGCGTGATCCTTCAGCCTGAACGAATCGTGTTCGACGAAGTCGACTTCATGGGTCCGCAGGGCCCCGGCAATCCGCTGTCGGCCGGCCTGCGCGCGGTGCGCGAGTACCTGATCCGCAATGCGCCGAGCACGCGGGGCGACTACGGTGAGCCGTATCCGCTGCTGCTCGTGCGCCCCGATGGCATACCCAGCTATTACATGGCGCGCAATGCCATGAGCGGCTGGGGCGCCGACTTCGGCTACGAGCTGATCGAGCAGGATTGGAAGCTCAAGTTCAAGCCGGCGAACTTGGCGCTGGCTTCGGAAGTGGGGCGTGCCGTCGAGGAATCGCGT
>DASZPI010000512.1:0-4510 GCA_035550355.1 Pirellulales bacterium | reverse complement strand
AAGCCAATTCGCTGTTCCGGCTCGGCATGCGGACGGTCAATAACCACAGCGCGGCATCGACCGACGCGTCGAATTCAGGCACCGTGAGCTTGTCGCTGGGCGTGGCCACATCGACCGGCAGCTCGCTCACGCCGCCGACCCTGGCGATGGTCACCGCAGGCGGCAGTATCTGGAACTCGATCTACCCGACGCAAATTTGGGGCACGCAGAGCGGGACCACCATGACCGTCGACGGCACCGGCGCGACCGTGTCGTTGGTGGCGCTGGGAGTGGGGCCAAACACCTCGTTGATCGGCGCGACGATGACCGCTCCGCCGCAGTACCCTGGCCCCGCTTCGAACATCTACTATTACCGCTACATTCCGATTTTCGCCGTGTACAGTGATGGTCGACGCGCACAACTCAAAGGGGTTGTTGATCCGTTCGGCCGCACGATCGCTTCGTCGCTGAACCAGTACACGTCGTCAGGCCCCGACTTCCTGCCCCCCGGCGTTTCGCGAACACCTGAATAGCCGCGAATTGTCCGAGCTTCCGCTGCATTTGGCGCGCTCGAGCTTGTCGACTGTCCCGAAAGCAAGCTCGGGCGACGCCATTTGATGATCGTCACCGGCGAGGTTCGCGCCGACCAACGGCCGCGGCTGCGCGGCATGCATCGGGGCGCCGTTCGGGTTGGCAAGATTGTCCCGCTTGCCGGCTTGGGCGGCGCCCTTTTTGCGCGCCGCTCCAAGCCGTCAGCAAATCTTACGCCCGGCGATTATCGCACCGGCTTGAGCATGACCACCGACAGCGGCGGCAACACCAGCGGGGCCGAGAACGGACGGCCGTGCCAGGGAATCTCTTCCGACATGACTCCCGAGCCGTTGCCCATGTCGCTGCCGCCGTAGTAGGTCGAATCGCTGTTCGAGATTTCGCGGAACCAGCCTGGTTCGGGCAGGCCGATGCGGTGATCGACGCGCGGCACGGGCGTGAAGTTGCACGCCACCACGACATAATCTTGCGGATCTCGCGCCTTGCGCATGTACATCAGCACGCTTTCGTCGTAGTTGTGGCAGTCGATCCACTCGAACCCGGTGAAGTCGAAATCCACCTGGTGCAGTGCCGGCTCGCTGCGGTACAGCTTGTTCAGGTCGGCCATGTATTTCTGCAGGCCTTGGTGCGAGTTCCACTGCAGCAGGTCCCATTGCAGGCTGCTGTCGTAGTGCCACTCGTTCCATTGCCCGAACTCGCCCCCCATGAACAACAGCTTCTTACCCGGGTGCGACCACATGTAGCCGTACATCAACCGCAGGTTGGCGAACCGCTGCCACAGGTCGCCCGGCATCTGGTCGAGGAGCGATCCCTTGCCGTGCACCACTTCGTCGTGCGACATCGGCAGGACGAAGTTCTCGTGAAAGGCGTAGATCAGGCTGAAGGTCAGCTCGTCGTGATGGAACCGGCGATGGATCGGCTCGTGGGCCATGTAGCGCCGCGTATCGTTCATCCAGCCCATGTTCCATTTCAGGCTGAAGCCCAGGCCGCCCAAGTACGTCGGGCGCGAGACGCCGGGCCACGCGGTCGATTCCTCGGCAATCGTCAACGTGCCCGGATGCTGCAGGTGCGTTTGCACGTTCAGCTCTTTGAGCAGCGAAATGGCTTCGAGGTTTTCGCGGCCGCCGAACTCGTTGGGAATCCATTCGCCAGCTTCGCGGCTGTAATCCAGGTAGATCATCGACGCCACGGCATCGACCCGCAGACCGTCGATGTGGTATTTGTCCATCCAGAACAAGGCGTTCGAGAGCAAGAAGTTGCGGACCTCGTGGCGACCGTAGTTGAAGATCAACGTGCCCCAGTCCTTGTGCTCGCCCTTGCGCGGGTCGGCATGCTCGTACAGACACGTGCCGTCGAACATCCGCAAGCCGTGCCCGTCGCGCGGAAAGTGCGCCGGCACCCAGTCGAGCACCACACCAATGCCGTTGGCATGGCAGTGGTTGACGAAGTACATGAAGTCGTCCGGCGAACCGTAACGGCTGGTCGGCGCGTAGTAACCGACGGTTTGATAGCCCCAGCTGCCCGAGAACGGATGCTCGCTCACCGGCAGCAGCTCGAGATGCGTGAAGCCCATTTCCTTCACGTAGTCGACCAACTGGTGGGCCAGATCGTGGTAGCTCAGCCAGCGCGTCGGATCGTCGCCCGGGCGACGCCAACTACCCAGGTGCACCTCGTAGAACGACATCGGCTGGTCGAGCGCGTTGCGCTGGACGCGGTCGTGCATCCAATCGTGGTCGTGCCACGTAAACTTCGACAGGTCGACCACCTTCGACGCGGTGCGCGGCGGCACCTCGGCGGCGAAGCCATACGGGTCGGACTTCTCGACCACCTGGCCGGCGTGCTTGACTTGGTATTTGTACAGCGTTCCATCGCCCAGGCCTGGCACGAACAGTTCCCAGAATCCGCTGGGAATGTGTTTGCGCATCTGGTGCCGGCGGCCGTCCCAGTTGTTGAAGTCGCCGACCACGCTGACCGCGTCGGCGTTCGGGGCCCAAACGGCGAAGTTCACGCCGTCGACGTTGTCGATCCGGCGCAAATGCGCTCCCAGCCGCTCGTACGAATGCCAGTGCGTTCCTTCATTCAGAAGGTGCCGATCAAAGTCGGTCAGCAGCGATGGAAACGAGTACGGATCGTGCATGGTTACTCGGTTGCCGCGGGCGTCGGCGAGTTGCAACAGATACTGAGGCCGAACGCCGCCGTCGCAGGGCGGACAGATCGCCTCGAACAGGCCGCCGGGATGGATGCGGCGCATGGGGCGCGGCGCGGCGCCTTGCCGCATGTCGACCAACCAGGCTTGGGTCGATTCGGGCGCAAAGGCTCGCACAGCCAATGCCCGACGGTCGCCGTCAGTAATCTCATGCGGTCCCAACAACTCGAAAGGATTGTGGTGCCACCCCTCGACCAGTTTGCCTATGCTATCTAAACCAATCATGGTACGCACAGTACCTCCTTGTGGTGATCCGTCGTTTTTTGCAAAGTCCAGCCCCGTCCGGGCTGGAGTGCGGGGTGTCCTAGTCGAGCCACGCGGGTGGCAAGAGGTCGGTCCCGAATTGAGCGAGTGCAAGGCGTACGTTTTCCAACGATCGCCGGCCCCAGCGACGTAAACGCAAGCCACCTAAGCGAAAGCGCCGGCTGGTATTAGGCGGCGATCGGCGTCGCTTTTTGCGTGCAGTGATCGGCGCGGGCGAACGCGACGCGGGCATGGCCGAAGCGGCAGGTGCACGTTTTTGTGCGGCGAGCGAATGCGGCCGGGCGATTGGTGGGGCTTGGCGCTCGATTGCGGGTTCGTTGCTGGGCGCACGGGCCGGTTCCGATACCGCCGGATCGGCGGCGCCTGAGTGCGGACCATCGATCCGAATCGATCGAACCTCGAGCTGGTGAAAGGCCAAAGCGCGGTCTACGCGTTGCCAGAGGTCGCGATTCTTGACCGGCGCCATTTCGCCGAACGATTCCCAGGTCCAGTTATCGCGCTTCCATTCGTCGAGCCCCTGCGAAATGCCTTGGCGCACGTATTTGCTGCCGGTGACGAGGGTAACGCGCGAAGGCTGCTCGAGCGCCTCGAGGCCGCGAACGACCGACAACAGTTCGAGTCGTTGGCCTTTTTCCTCGGGCTCGCAGTCGTGGGCCTCGAGGGTCGCCGATCCATCGGCCGCCTGGAGCACGAACCGCCATTCCTCGCGGTCGTTCCGTCGCCGGGCATCGGCCAACAGCAGGAAATGGGGGGCTGGTACGCTCATCGCCACGAACACCTGACGTTAATCCAAACGCAAGCTCACCAGATTCTCTGAACCATACACGATGATTTGCGCTCACAGCTTGCCATCGGCATAGATTTCCGGCCGATTCTCCCTCGCCAAGGTGTGAAATTGTGCGCGACGAATCGTAGGTGAAGGAAATGCCGCCTGTCCACGGAAAGATCAAGCCAGCGATCGCCATCGCGCGCAAAAAAAGAACCGAGCCCAGGCCGCTGTGCATCGGCGCTGGGCTCGGCTCGTCGGTACCTGAATGCGTGGCCGGAGGAACATAGGCCTGCGCGTTCAGTTCAAATTATTCGCACCGACCGTCACGCAGGCTAGGCAGCGATCTTCAGCGAGCTGGTGTCGCCGCTGATGCCGCACATAAATTCCTCGAAGATTCGCAGGTCGAGTGCCGACGCGGTGCTGCTTTCCGGGTGGAACTGCGTGCCGATGGCGAACCAGTCGGGCCGGATGCTCTCGATCGCCTCGACCACCCCATCCGGACAGCGGGCCGTGACGATGAACCCTTCGGCCACGGCGTCGACCGCCATGTGGTGGAAGCTGTTCACGCGGATCTCGCCTTCGCCGTACACCCGCTCCATCAGGGTGCCGGGCACCACCTCCAGGGCGTGCCGATGGGCCGGATCGAGCGCGTCCTGGTGCGGCAGCGCCTTGGGCATGTCCTCGGGAATGTGCAGGAACAGGTTTCCGCCCTCGGTGACGTTGAGCAACTGCATGCCCACGCC
>DASZPI010000511.1:0-2895 GCA_035550355.1 Pirellulales bacterium | reverse complement strand
GCTTCGTCAATGTTGCCTTTCGGATCAACCGCCAGGAACGCGGCGATAATCATCGGGGTGTTTTCGTCATCGGCGTTTAACCAGCGTTCGGCAATCGCGCGCGCCAAGCCGGTCGGCAGCTTCGACAACGAATAATCCTTGTTTTGGCCATTCACGCGCAGGCCGAGCTTATCGCCCTCGATTTCGGTGACGATCGCGACGGTATCGCCGGCGGTAATCTCGGCGGCGACCGTCAACGCTTTCGTTCCCTCGGTTACGGCCCCCCAAAACGCTGCAACGATCTCGACCAATTGTCGCGTTCGATCGACCGCCATGAGCGAATCGCCCGAGACGGCATCCAAATACGCAAGGTCGAGCAGCTCTTGGGCCTTGGCCTGATCACGGTTGCCCAACGCCGTGCGCACGAGCGCCAAGTTGCGGCTCACCGTTTCCGTTTCTTCGGGAGCCGCTTTGGTCCCCGGAAAGGTGAACGTGGTTTTCACCGGGTTGGAATTCTCCTTGGTGACCGTGTTCATATCCGGGCGGAAGCCGAACTTTTTTTCGGTCATCTCGGCTTCGTCGGGCTTCTTCATGTTTTCGGTTGAGCCGAAGTCCTGCATCGCGGCGCCAAAGCGATTGGCGATCTCGTCGGCCTTGCCCTGGCCATCGACATTTCCGGGAGCGTCAGTGTATTGGCGCTCGCCGGGCGCTGTGTCCGCCGACGAACCTTTGCGAACCACTCGGATGCCGGACTTCGGCACATTGCCGGCATCCATGAGGTCGCCATCTTGTTGTGCGGTCTGATTGCCGCCCAGCATGCGATCGAACGCTGCCGACAGCTCGTTGCGAAAGACGTACGTTAGCGCGCCCGAGGCGCCAAGAATGATGACGGCGACGATCACGATCATCGCCGTCGGATTTGACTTTCGGCGACGCACCGTCTTGCGAATGACCGGTCCAGCGGAAGCGTCCTGAAACGTACTGGGAAAGCCGGGCCCGCCGACCGGCATCGCCGTGGCGATATTTATTGCTTGCGCAACGTGTTGAGCAGGGATCGCAGCTTGCACCGGAACCGCGGCTTGCATAGGCATGGCAGCCGGCGCAGCAACGGCAGCCGGTATCACCGGGTTCGCGACGGCCACGGGCATCGCGACGGCGGGCATTGGCGTTTGCGCCTTCGCGACGGGTGCCATGCGTGCGGCGGACTGCCGTTGAACCGTTGCGGCTGCCGCAGGCCGGGGCGCGGCGGCCGGAGCCTCGGCAATGCCCATTTCTTTGCGCAACTGCGCGTCGTACGTGCGGCGCGTCGCCGCGTTAAGCAACACTCCTCGCGCCGCAGCAATTTCATCGATCACCAGTCGTGCGGTCGAACCTTGCGGTCCCGACAAATACGGCTTGACTTTGCCAGTCTGCGATTCGGCTGCTTCGGCAATGACCGGCGGCTCGGTGGTGAACGGCTTCAGGCCGAGCAACTGATAGTGGTTGAGCGGGCGCGTTCCCTTGGGAATACCGAGCCACGCATGGTACGGATCGAAATTGACTGGCACGATGATCTTTCTGAGGGCTGCCCCCTCGGCAGGACATTTGCTGAATTGTCGCCGTCAACGGGCGTGATCCGTTATTATCTTCGAGCGAAAAGGCGGTGGCAAGGTTCCCGACTTTCGCCACGCGGATCGACGCAAGCAAACTGAATTCAAGATGTGGCGTTTGAATATCTGGGCGGCGAGCGTCCTCGCGCTGACCGGCGGGGGTTTATTCGATCGTCTGGCGGAGCTTGATCTTCGCTCGCCTTGGGCCTTGCTGGCATTGGTATTGCTTTATGTGCCTGCGAGTTTGGCGCTGTTGCCTGTTTGGCCGTTGACGATTTCGGCAGGATTCCTGTTCGGTGTTCCGCTCGGCATGCCGGCAGCGCTGGTAGGCCTGATTCTGGGCGCGACGGCAGGTTTTTCCGCGGGACGCCGGTTCGCGCGATCGCCGGCCGTGCGGCGCATAGCCGATCGTCCATTCCTGGCGGCGCTCGACGAGGCCGTGCAGCGACGTGCTGTCGCAATCGTAATTCTCACGCGGCTGTCGCCGCTCGTTCCCTACAACGTGCTGAACTACTTGTACGGCATGACGGGGGTTTCGCTTCGTTCGTTCGCGCTCGGCTCCGGGCTGGGAATGTTGCCCGGAACCCTGCTGTACGTTTCCATGGGCACGCAGGCGCAAAACCTGGTCGATATCTGGCAAGGGCGCGTCACGGCAGGGCCGGCCGGCATTGGGCTGCTTGTTGGCGGAATAATCGCGACGCTTGCGGCCTCGGTAATCATTGGCATCGCCGCCCGCCGAGCGCTGCGTGCTCGGCTGCCCAAGCCGCCGGCCTGAACGTCGGGCTCGTTCAACCGATGCCCTAGGCGCGTGCCGCGGTGTAAGATCGCAGGCGAGCCTCGTTCCTCGTGTGCATGCCGAAGTTGCCATGCAGCAATACCGAGTCATCATTCTCCGGCACCAGCAATTACTGTTCGAGCTCCTCTTGGCTCGACCGTTGGACCTAGGTCGACAGCGCGACGACGAACCGTTGCTGGCCCTTGAGCATGGACTCGATGCCGACCGGGTGGCGATCGCGCCGATGGACGACCGCGCGATGCCACGCTCGTTCTTGCGCATCGAACCCAGGGGCGACGACGTCGAGTTGCGCAATCTGCACCGCAGTGTTCCGGCATTGTTGCGCAACGGAGTCGCGTTGGCGCCGTCGGCACACTCCGTCGCCCGGCCACCGCTGTCGATCGACCACGGCGACTACACCATTTCGATCGAACCGGCCGAGGTTAGCGAGGCCGTATTGAATGCTTTGCCCGCGGCGCCCCTGGCACCGGCAGCGTCAGCCGAGCAGGTGGTCGAGCAGCTTCCCGAGTCGCCGCGCGAACCAGCTGATTT
>DASZPI010000510.1:0-3669 GCA_035550355.1 Pirellulales bacterium | reverse complement strand
GCCACAGCAGCGCGCCGCTGAACCCGCCGGCCCCGGCTAGAAACCGTCGCTGCGCCGCACGCAACTCGGGCCCATATGCGGCCAACACCGGCTCGATTTCGGGTTCGAGGTCCATGTCGAGCAAGATCGTAATCACCCGCGGCAACTATCGTATTGCCGAGCGATCGGCGCCGCTGCGCTCGCTTGTGACGGCATAACCGTTACATTCGACAATCTGCCCGCTGGTTCGCAAAGTCACCGTAGCTGTTGTATATTTGAAACACTCTGGCTGGTGGGCAGCCTCTGCACGCTGTTTGCTTCCCCTGCACATCTTATGCAATCGAGGAGCGCGATGACGCGCCACATTTCACGCTTGGCTATGGGTTTGTTGTTGGCCGTCAGCGCCGCCTCCGTGGCCCGCGCCGAGGACACGAAGTCGGACGCCGGGGCCAAGACCGAGGCCGCCGCCGCGCCCGACACCGTCAAGGCCGAGAGCTCGTCGAGCACTTCGACCAGTAGCAGCACGACCAGCAGCACTCCGAAATCGAAGTACCCGTCGTACGCCGACACGCTCAAGGATTTCAAGGCGATCGACGGGCTGATCAAGCTGCATCAGAAGGAAAACAAGGTTTATGCCGAGATTTCGAGCAGCGATCTGAACCGCGATTTTATCGTGCTCACGTCGATCGCTCGCGGCATCGGCGAGGGGCCGCTGTTGGGCGGCATGACCTGGGGTTTTGGCGACGACGTGCTGTGGCAGTTCCGCAAGGTCGAAGACCACATCCAGATCGTTCGCCGCAACGTGCGCTTCCGCGCCGCCAAGGGCAGCCCCGAAGAGAAGGCAGTCAAGCTGGCCTATACCGATAGCGTGCTGTTCGCACTGCCGATCGTCACGGTCGGCTCCGGCGGCAGCAGCGTCGTCGACCTCGGCCAGGTGTTCATGAGCGACCTGCCGCAAATCGGCCAGGTGCTGCCGGGCTTCTCGTTCTCGCCCAGCAAATCGACCTGGTCGAGCGTCAAGGGTTTTCACGACAATGTCGAGCTGGAAGTCGCCGCGACGTACTCGTCGTCGGGCGCGAATGAAATCGAAACCGTCCCCGACAGCCGGGGCGTTTCGATCTACGTGCACTACTCGATCAGCCTGCTGCCCGACAACGGCTACACGCCGCGGCTGGCCGACGACCGCGTGGGCTACTTCCTCACGGCGGTCAAAGATTTTTCGCTGAAGAACGACCAGGACCGGTTCGTGCGGTACATCAACCGCTGGGACTTGCAGAAGGCCGATGCCTCGGCCGACGTCTCGCCGCCCAAGAAGCCGATCATCTTCTGGCTCGAGAAGACTGTGCCGTACCAGTATCGCGCGGCAATCCGCGACGGCATTCAGGAATGGAACAAAGCCTTTGAAAAAGCCGGGTTCTCGAACGCGATCGAAGTTCGCCAGCAGCCCGACAATGCCGATTGGGACCCGGAAGATGTGAACTACAACACTTTCCGCTGGATCACGGCCGGCGCCGGCTTTGCGATGGGCCCCAGCCGCGTGAACCCCACGAACGGGCAGATTCTCGATGCCGACATCATCTTCGATGCCGACTTCGTGCAGTTCTGGAAGCGCGAGTACGAGACGTTCACCACCGAAAGCATCGCCGCGCTGACCGGCGGTCCGCTCGACGTGTTGAGCTACGAAGCGCAGTTGAAGAAAGTGCTGCCGGGCCGCCGCCACGAGCACTTGTGCCAGTGCGAGCTGCACTCGGGCATGGCCCGCGAGTTGGCGCTGGGCGCCACGGCGCTGGCGGCCACGAGCACCGCCGCGGCTTCGACCAAGGAGCAGCAAAAAATGCTGCTGCAAGGCTTGAAGGAAGTGACGATGCACGAGCTGGGACACACGCTGGGGCTACGCCACAATTTCAAGGCCAGCACCTATCTCACGCTTGCCGAGTTGAACGACACCGACAAGACGAAGGACACCGGCCTCGTGGCGAGCGTGATGGACTACGCCCCGACCAACATCATGCCCAAGGGCTCGAAGCAGGGCGATTACTATTCGACCACGATCGGCCCCTACGACTACTGGGCCATCGAGTATGGCTACAAGCCGTTCTCGAGCGACGAGGCGGGCGGCCTGAAGAAGATCGCTTCCCGCTCGGGCGAACCGGCGTTGGTGTACGCGACCGACGAAGACACGCGCGGCATCGATCCCGATCCGCTCAGCAATCGCTTCGACCTGGGCCGCGATCCGATCGAATATGCCAACGCCCGCACCAAGCTGGTCGGCCAGCTTTGGCCAGGAGTGGTCGAAAAAGTGACCGCCGAAGGCGAAGGCTATCAGCGCGCTCGCCAGGCGTTCGGCATCTTGCTGGGCAACTACGGCCAGTCGGTGTTCATGGCCGCACGATACATCGGCGGTCTCGATACCAGCCGCAGCCACAAGGGCGATAAAGACGCCAAGCCGCCGGTGACCGTCGTTTCCGCGGCCAAGCAGCGGGCGGCCTTGTCGCTGATCGAAGAGACCATCCTCACCGACAAGCCGTTCGAATTTCCGCCCGAGTTGTACAACCATCTTGCCTCGACGCGCTGGAGCCACTGGGGCGTGATCACGCCCACCCGCTCGGACTACGCGGTCCACGACGTGATCAACATGTGGCAATCGCGCGTGCTCGAGCAGTTGCTGTCGCCGACGACGCTCGATCGGCTGCACGATTCGGAGCTAAAGGTCGAACGCGACGAAGACGCGCTGACCACCGCCGAGTTGATCTCGCGGCTGACGAAGTCGATCTTCGCCGAAACCGAGAACGGCAAGCTCGCCAAGGGCAAGTACACCAATCGCGAGCCGGCCATCAGCAGCATCCGCCGCAACCTGCAGCGCACCTACCTCAAGCGCCTGGCGAACATCGCCCTGGGCGCCGCCGGCGCTCCCGAGGATTGCCAAACCGTTGCGTATTTGGAGCTTGAAGACTTGCACGACCGGCTCGAGGATGTGCTGAAGCAGCGCAACGACCTCGACACCTACACGAAGGCGCATCTGCGCGAAAGCGCCGATCGCATTGAAAAGGTGCTCGACGCTCGGCTGACGTTTACTAGGCCGTAGGAGGGGAAGCAGTGGTGGGCAGTGAGCGAGCGGGTAGGAAACCGCAGCCTCGCTCATATACTCACCTAGATGCCTTTCGCCCAGCATGAAGCTCATCATGGCCGTCATTCAGCCGACGAAGCTGAACGCCTTGCGCGAGGCGCTCGAGAAGATCAACGTCACGCGGATGACCGTGTGCGACGCACAAGGCTTCGGCCGCCAGCGCGGGCGGACCGAGATGTATCGCGGACATGAATACAAGGCCGGGCTGCTGCGCAAGGTCGAGCTCGAGATTCTCGTGAACGACGACTTTCTCGACCGGACGATCGAGACCATTCAGAACGTCGCCCGCACCGGGCATGAAGGTTCGATCGGCGACGGCAAAATCTTCGTCGTTCCCGCCGAGCAAGTGATCCGCATCAGCGACGGCTTGCGCGGCTTCGAGGCCGTATGAGTGGCGCTTCGGCGGCGGCCGTGTTGGTGACGGCCGACCTGATGTTCGCGTCGAAAGCGAGCGCCGCGGCGACCCGCACCGGCATCGACGTGACCAGCGCGCTAAGTGTCGACGCTTTGTGGCAAACGATCGGCCTGGCCGGACCAAAGCTGGTGATTCTCGACCTCACGCT
>DASZPI010000509.1:0-3472 GCA_035550355.1 Pirellulales bacterium | reverse complement strand
GTGCTCGATCTGATGATCCACGATCTGGACCTGGTGCTGTCGCTGGTGCAGTCACCGGTTCAATCGGTCCAAGCCCTCGGGCTGGCGGTATTCGGTCCGCACGAAGATCTCGCACAGGCGCGCGTGACGTTTGAAAACGGCTGCATTGCCGATTTCCGCGCGGCGCGTGTCAGTCATCAACCCGCGCGCAGCATGCAGCTTTGGTCGCAGCGCGCGTTTGCGTCGGTCGACTTTTCGTCGCGAACCGCCGATGTGGTTCGTCCCAGCGATGCGCTCGTCCGGCGCGAGTTGAAGCTGAACGCCTTACCGGTCGAAGAAAGACTCGCGCTTAAAGATCGCATCTTGAACGATCATTTACCGGTCGAACGCGTGCACTGTGAGCCGGTCGACGCGATGACACTTCAGCTGACCGACTTTGCTGACAGTATTCGCCAGGGGCGGATGCCGCGCGTTTCCGGGCAAGCCGGGCGCGAAGTCGTAGGCGTGGCCGAGCGCATCATCGACAGCATCGCCAACCATGCCTGGGACGGTCAGGCCGACGGCCGCATCGGGCCCGCGGCAACGCCGCGACGCTCGGTCATTCCGGCGCCGCACTGGTCAACACGTCCGGCACGCCCGGCGCTGCGTCATCGCGAAGCGAGCTGATCGCTGTCGCCGCGACGCGCAGCAGCGTTGGTCGCTGCGACAAATCGTAACCCGGGCTGGCGTGACCAGGCTTATCGCGCGGTCCGCTCTTGTTGCCGAAGCTGGGCATCCCAATAGCTGTACTGCGGATCGCCTTCGCGGAAAGCGAAGATCGCATCCGGAGCGCGCCCATTGGCGGCATCGCGCGAGCGCACGCGCACCAAAACCGCGCCGTCGCTGCGTCGTTCGAGTTGTGAGTCGATAATTTCTCGGCTCATGGCCCGGCAACCTGAAGCTGGTGAAACCGAAACTATTTTCGCTGATTCAAACGTAAAATTCTAGTCCGATCTAACCACGCGTGCGGCCGATTTTCACGGCAAATGGTAGTTCGCGATTTTCTGAATTCACTGCCAGCCCGCCACGCGTTCCAGGCTCAACAGGCGACGCTTGACCGGCAGTCCCGAGCCCATCGAGTATCCGCCCAGTCGGCCTGAGGCGCCAAGAACGCGATGGCAAGGGACGAGAATCGGCACCGGATTGCGCGCCATCACGCTGCCAACGGCCCGCGCCGCGCCAGGGGCTCGCACGGACGAGGCAAGCTCGCCGTAGCTCATGGTCGAACCCCAGGCAATGCGGCGGCAGCGATTCGTGACGCGAAGCGCAAATTCGCTCAGGCTGCTCGGCAGGTCGAGTGCGACGTCGAGAAAATCATCCTCCTGGCCAGCGGCATACGCGCGCAGCCGCGCGGCCAACGTATCGTCGTCCGGCTCGACGATTCGCGAGTCGCAGGGGTAATTTGCGACGGCACGCGCTGCCTGGTCCGGCGTGCCGTGGGCGAACGTAAGTCGCTGTATTCCGCGCTCGCTCGATCGCAAGGCCATCCAGCCCAGCTCGGTTTCGAATACCAGCGTTGCGGTGCCGCTTGTGTTCGGTGGTGCGAATGTTCCGGGCACAAAAAATCCTTTCAGAACGAATGTTCGTGCACAGCATGGGCTGCGCGCCGTCCTTTGCACGAGCGGCGTGTGCATTTTATAATAGAAGACTTGCAAGGCAACGAACGCCGAGCATTCTTGCCGCGCATTGAAGCGGGCTCTAGTCGACTTGCGGCGCCTGGGAACATTTCGACGATGAATCGATACAGCTCGCTCTGCGATGACTTCTACGTGAACATGAATCTCAGCACCGAGATGGAGCTGCCCCAGAATCGGGAAACGGTGCTGCACTACTTCGAGCGCATCCAGAAGAAGTATCCAACGATGCGCAACTTCTACTGCCGCGAGAAGGGTGACTTTGTGCTCGAGGAAGACAAAGATCGCGGCCAGTACCGCTGGGCCACCATCGAGCATCGCCGCGTCTGTTCGGGCCAGGTGAATCCAGAAGATGTGGCCGACGCGCTTGAGCAGCACAAGCTTGTGCTCGAGCTCGCGCCCTACATGCTTTCGGTCAGTCCGCTGGACTGCGAAGCGCTCGACCTGTTGTTCGGCTTCGACTTCACGTACCGCGGGAACCACAACCAGCTTGTTGCCGAGGCCTTGGGACTCAATTCGGCGTTCGAGCGGATGGTCGAAGGCACGCATGCCACCGTGCTCAACCACGAGCCGTCGATCACCTTGGCGCTCGACGACGACTGCCGCACTCAGTGCAGACTTTCCGTCGAAACCCGGACCAACGCTTACCAGGTGCGCACAGGCGATTACCCCGAAGAGCAGTTGAGCGTCTATCTGACCGCGCGGCAGTATGGTAGCCTCGGCCCCGATAAAACCTTCGTGGCGACGCTCGATCGTCTAGCCCAGGTTTGCTACGAAATGGTCGATCACTACGTGGTCGATCACGTTCTGCAGCCGTTGGCTCGCACGATCGCGATGAAGTAACTGTTGAAAAACCGAGCCGAGGATCGCGGCGCATGCCGGTTGCATTTAGTCGGTTCGCCGATTCGGTCGGTTCGGAAACGGCGTTCAGCGTGCTGGCAGTCGCCCGGGGATTGAAACGCGCCGGCAAGCGCGTCATCGAGCTCGAGATTGGCGATAGCCCCTTTCCTTCGACCGCATCGGCCAAGCGCGCCGGCATCGAAGCGATCGCTGCCGACCAATCGCATTACTGCCCCAGCGTAGGACTGCCGGCGCTGCGCGAGGCGGCGTCGCGGTATGTAAATCGCGAGCATCGGCTAACGACTACCGCCGAGAACATCGTCATCGCTCCCGGCGCGAAGCCGTTCGAGCAATTTTTCTGCGAGGCGTTTCTCGATCCGGGCGATCGAGTGCTTGTGTTCAGTCCGCATTTCCCCACGTATCTGCCCAACATCCTGCGTCGCGGCGCTCATCCGGTGCTTGCCGCGTTGCGGCAGGAGCATGAGTTCCGCCCTGATCTGGCGGCGATCGAACGGTTTGTTGCCGAGGAACCGAGCGCCCGCGCGATCTTTCTGAACAGTCCGCACAACCCGACCGGCGGCGTGGCGACCGAGGATGACCTGGTACGGCTGGCCAATCTGATCCGCGGCACGGGAATCGTCGTGTTCAGCGACGAGCCGTACGACCAGATGGTGTGGCGTGGGCGGCACGAATCGATCCTGCGACAGCCGATGATGATGGACCAATGCGTTGCCGCCTACACGTTCAGCAAGTCGTACAGCATGAGCGGCTGGCGACTGGGGTTCGCGGTTTCCAGCCCCAAGGTGATCGACGTGTTTGCGAAGCTGCTGAACACCACCTTGTCGTGCGTGCCGCCGATCGTGCAACTCGCCGGGGCCGCGGCGCTCGACAACGATTCGGCCGAGCGCGATGCGACAATGCAGCAGTTTCGCCGCAAGGTGGAATTGCTCACTGCGGCCCTCGACCGAGTGCCGGGGGTC
>DASZPI010000508.1:0-4002 GCA_035550355.1 Pirellulales bacterium | reverse complement strand
CTCGTCGAGCAACTTCGTGGCGTCGGCGTACAACTTCGACGCCGCTTCGCCGACCTCCTTGTCGCTGAGAATCGTCGGGTACTTGCCGCGCAGTTCCCAGGTCATGAAGAACGGCGACCAGTCGATGTACGCAGCCAATTTTTCGAGCGGCACGTCGTCGAGCACGCGGAGACCCAGGAACGCCGGCTTGTCGATCCGCACGGATTGCCAATCGCAGGTGAACTTGCCAGCCACGGCGGTCGCGTAGGGGACCAGGTTCGTCTCCTGCCGCGCCTTGTGCGCCTCGGCCAGCCGCTGTTGGTCGCGGCGATTGCGACTGTCGAAGTCGGTCTTCGATTTCGGGTTCAACAACTGCTCGACCACGCCGACCGAGCGCGAGGCGTCGAGCACGTGGACCGTGCTGTGTGTGTAGACCGGCGCGATCTTCACGGCCGTGTGTTTCGCGCTGGTCGTCGCCCCGCCGATCAACAGCGGCAGGTTCATGTTCATACGTTGCATCTCGCGGGCAACGTGCACCATCTCATCAAGGCTGGGCGTAATCAGGCCGCTGAGGCCGATGATCTGCACCCCCTCCTGCACGGCGGTCTGCAGAATCTTTTCGCAGGGGACCATGACTCCCAGGTCGACGATCTCGTAGTTGTTGCAGCCCAGCACCACGCCGACGATGTTCTTGCCGATGTCGTGCACGTCGCCCTTGACGGTCGCCATCAGGATCTTGCCGCGGGGCTGGTCGGCGGCGCCGCTGGCGAGTTTCTCGGCCTCCATGAACGGCAGCAGGTACGCGACCGCTTTCTTCATCACGCGCGCACTCTTGACGACTTGCGGCAGGAACATTTTCCCAGCGCCAAACAGATCGCCGACCACCTGCATGCCAGCCATCAATGGCCCTTCGATGATCGACAGGCCGGTGGGATATTTTTGCCGCGCCTCCTCGACGTCTTCGTCGATGTACTCGACGATGCCGCGGAGCAGGGCGTGTTCGAGGCGCTTCTCGACCGGGGCTTGCCGCCACGCCAAATCGACCGTGGCCGATGTGGTCGCCTGGTTTTTCACCGTCTCGGCAAACTCGACGAGCCGCTCCGTGGCGTCGGGGCGGCGATCGAACAGCACGTCCTCGACGCGCTCGAGCATTTCGGGCGCAATCTCTTCGTACACCGTGAGCTGCCCGGCATTGACGATCCCCATGTCCATGCCGGCGCGGATGGCGTGATACAGGAACGCCGAGTGCATCGCCTGGCGGACCGGCTCGTTGCCGCGGAAGCTGAACGAGATGTTGCTCACACCGCCCGAGATTTTCGCTCCCGGGCAGGTCGCCTTGATCTGCCGCGTTGCCTCGATGAAGTTGATCGCGTAGCGGTTGTGCTCTTCGATCCCGGTGGCCACGGTGAGAATGTTGGGGTCGAAGATGATGTCGGTCGCGGGAAAGCCGATTTGCTCGGTGAGCAGGCGATAGGCGCGCTGGCAGATGCGGACCTTGTCGTCGATCGTCACGGCCTGGCCTTGCTCGTCGAAGGCCATCACGACGACCGCGGCCCCGTAGCGGCGCACGAGCTGCGCATGATGCAGGAACGCCGCTTCCCCTTCTTTCAGGCTGATCGAATTGACGATCCCCTTGCCTTGGACGCATTTCAGGCCCGCCTCGATCACCGACCATTTCGAGCTGTCGACCATGATCGGTACGCGGCAGACCTCGGGCTCGGCGGCGATCAGGTTCAGGAACGTCGTCATCGCCGCGGCGCCGTCGAGCATGCCTTCGTCCATGTTCACGTCGAGCACGTTGGCGCCAGCCTCGACCTGCTCGCGGGCAACGGCGACGGCCTTTTCGAACTCGCCGGCCAGCACCAGGCGGGCGAACTTTTTGCTGCCGGTGACGTTGGTCCGCTCGCCGATCATCGTGAAGTTGGTGTCGGGGCGGATCACGAACGGTTCGAGGCCGCTGAAGTGCGTGAGCGGCTCGATCCGCGGGATCGCGCGCGGCGGCTTGCCGGCGACGGCATGCGCGATCGCCGCGATATGCTCGGGCGTGGTGCCGCAGCAGCCGCCGACGATATTCAGCCATCCCTCGTCGGCATAGCTTTCGAGCGTGGCGGCCATCATCTCGGGCGTTTCGTCGAACCCGCCAAACGCGTTCGGCAGGCCCGCGTTGGGATAGCAGCTCAAATAGCGCGGCGCGATTTTTGACAGCTCTTCGACATACGGCCGCAGTTGGGTCGGTCCCAGGGCGCAGTTGAAGCCGACGCTGAGCAAGTCGGCATGCTCGATCGAGTCCCAAAACGCCTCGACCGTTTGGCCCGACAGCGTGCGGCCGCCTTGGAAGATCGTCACCGAGGCCATCACGGGCAGCCGGTTGCCGGTGTCGGCAAAGTATTTTTCGATCGCGAACAGCGCCGCCTTCAGCACCAGCGTGTCGAACGCCGTCTCGGGCAAGAGCAGATCGACGCCGCCTTCGACGAGCGCCGACACTTGCTCGTAATAGGCGTCGACCATCTCGTCGAACGTCGTGGTCCGCTTGCCGGGATCGTTGACGTCGCCCGAGATGGACAGTTGGCGGTTCGTGGGACCGATCGAACCGGCAACGAAGCGGGGGCGATCGGGGGTGCGGGCGGTCATCTCGTCGGCCGCCTTGCGTGCCACTTGCACGGCGGCAAGGTTCAGCTCGCGCACGCGGTCGCCGAGGTCGAAATCGGCCATCGCCACGCTGGTCGCGCCGAAGGTGTTGCTCTCAATGATATCGGCGCCAGCTTCGAGGTACTGGCGGTGGATGGCTTCGATCGCCTCGGGCTGGGTGATCGCCAGGATATCGATGAAGTTCTTCAGGTCTTTCGAGTGCCGGGCGAACTGGCGGCCGCGGAAGTCGGCCTCGCCGAACTTCAGAGCATGGACCATGGTGCCCATGGCGCCGTCGAGGATGAGGATCCGCTCGCTGAGCAGTTGCTCGATGGCGTGACGGGAGGTTTGGCGGTTTTGCGGAGGATTTGCCAGCGACATGCGGCCTGAGTGCGGGCGGAAGGTGTCAAAAATGCCGCAAAACGCGGCTCCGTTGAGTATCGCAGCCGAGGCATGTGCTGGCAACGCGCGATGTGCGGCCAGCCGCCGGCACTCGGGTCGGTGCAAGCGTTGCCGTCGCTAAAGGCGCTCAAATCTTCAAGAGGCCTACAGACCGAACCGATAAAGCATCAAGCAGCGTGCCCAGGCGCGCCGCGAATGCTTGCCGCGCGCCGACACGCCGGCAACTTGTCCAACCCATGTGCGGCGAACACCTCATGCCTTCGAGCCTTCCTCCTTCGACGGGCGCAACCGTGCCGACGATGAGGCGTGCCGCGCGTGGCCCCAACGGGTCAGCCATCGAATCGCATAAAGTGTTGCTCACGTTGCCCGATTTGCGGCCGAGCCCGGTGATCGCACCGCCGGCGCCTGTCCCGCCGAAGGCTTCGGCCCCCGAACCGCCAGTGGCTCAAGCGCCTGCCCCAATCGTGCACGCACCGGTGGCTCAACCGCCTGCCCCTATCGTGCACGCACCGGTCGCTCACGCGCCTGCCCCAATCGTGCACGCACCGGTCGTTCAAGCGCGTGCCTTGCCGGAACTTGCGCAGCATGTGTCGGCACTCGAGGACGTCGCCCTTGAGCTGATCGAGCAGCGCACCTGGCGTGTCGACTCGGCGGCGCCTCCTCAGGCGATGCACACTCCGCCGGCGCCCGAAGTGGTGCGCCGCACGCCTGTCGAGCCACAGCGTACCGAGACGCCCAATCGGCCGACCACCTCGATCCACGGACTGTGGTACGTCGGCGTTGCCGCGGCCGCGACCGTCGTGCTGATGTTCCTGTCGGTCGAAGGTTCACGCGGCAAAAAAGAGGAAGCTCTCCCCACGATGCCTGTCGAGCCGGCGCGGCCCATGAACAAGTTGTCGGCGCCCGAGCCGGCGTTGACGGCCCAGCCGGCGAGTGTCAGTGTGCCGTCGGGATCGTCACGCAAAGGCGCAAGCATTGGCCGACCGGTTCCTG
>DASZPI010000507.1:0-1852 GCA_035550355.1 Pirellulales bacterium | reverse complement strand
TGTCCCCCATCGCGTCGAACACGTCGGCGTCGCGGAAGAACGACGTCACACCGATCAAAATCGAACCAATCGCCGTGTCGACCAGCCGCGGATTCTGTTCGAGCATCCGCCGTGCCTGGGTGGTCGAGTTGGCTCGCAATGCGCGCAGACAGGCAGGCAGCCGGCGCTCGAGCGTTTCGGCGCGGTACTGCCGCGCATCGAGCCCGGCCTGGGCAAAAAGCCAATCGAAGAATTCGCTTTCGATCGGCAAGCAACGACCGCCGCGGTTGCCCAGCCCGATGCTATGGTTGGCGCAACCGGCCGGATTGATCGCCCGGCGCAGCGGACGCGCCCGCGGAAACACCACATGCGCGCTCGGCGAGAGCGGAGCTCCCAGCTCGACCGGCGAAGTCGATCGCGTGCGATGGTGCAGCACCATGCCGACAGTGTCGGCCGACAACGAGCCCTTCGACTGCACATCACTCATCGCGAACGCCACTCACGCGCCTGGGAAAGAGATCGGCCTGCCGCGTCACAGCCCCACGTTCAATCGCTGCAGGTCGTCGGGCACGAAGCGGCCATCTTTGCGCACCAACTGGTTGTCGAACCACAATTCGCCCCCGCCGTACTCGGGCGTTTGGATCAACACCAGGTCCCAATGAATGCGGCTGCGGTTGCCGTTGTCGCATTCTTCGTAGGCGTTGCCGGGCGTGAGATGGATGCTGCCGCCGATCTTTTCGTCGAACAGCGTGTCGAGCATCGGCCGGCGGACGCGGTTGTTGCAGCCGATCGACCATTCGCCGATGTAGCGTGCCCCTTCGTCGGCATCGAGCACCTGGTTCAGCTTTGCCGGCTCGTTGCCGCAGGTGGCCCGCACGATCTTGCCTTTGCGGAACTCGAATTCCACCTCCTGAAACACGGTGCCCTGGTACCGCGATGGCGCGTTGTAGCGGATCACCCCTTCCAGGCTTTCGCGCAGCGGAGCGGTGAACACCTCGCCATCGGGAATGTTCCGTTGGCCATGGCAGGGGCGCACCGGCATGCCCTTGATCGAAAACGTCAGGTCGGTTCCCGGGCCGACGATCCGCACACGGTCGGTTGCGCGCATCCGCTGCTCGAGCGGCTGTTGGTCGCGCCCCATCTGTGCGTAGTCGACCGTGCACACGTCGAAGTAAAAGTCGACGAACTGCTCGCTGCTCATGTTCGCCGCCTGGGCGAATGCGTCGGTCGGCCAGCGCAGCACCACCCACTTCGTTTTCGGCACCCGCGTCTTGCTGTGCACCGGGTCCCACCAGTGCTTCTGGTACAGGTCCATCTGCTCCAGCGGCACATCGGAAAACTGGCTGCTATTGGCCGCCCCGCGGATGCCGATGTAGGCGTTCATCTCCAGCATCCGCGCGCGTTCAAAGTCGCCGGCCAAGGCCAGGTTGGTCTTCGTGCCGGTGCGGTACAGCGAACGCAGCACGGCATTGTTCTTGAGCGTGACCAGCGGGTGCCCGCCGCGCGCCGACGCCAACTCCACCAGCCGGCAAACGATCGACGGCTCGGGCAAATCGAACGCCTCGATCAGCACTTTTTCGCCAGCGCGAAGCTGGCAACTATGATCGATCAAAATCTCCGCCAGACGGGCGACGCGTGGATCATTCATCACCAAATCATGTGCGGCCTGCCGAAGTTCGTCAATCAACCCCGACTCGCGGCGGGGTTGAACCTGCCGCATGCCCTGCCGCTGGCCTACTTTTGGCTTCGACAACATTGCGGCGGTTCGCTTCAATACTCGACCAGTCGAACGCGGCGGGAGGAGGTTGAAGACAGGCCAAGTAAAGAACGTGTCGTCGAGAGGGCGAGCGCCGCACAAGGGCCGGTCCGGTCT
>DASZPI010000506.1:0-9493 GCA_035550355.1 Pirellulales bacterium | reverse complement strand
AGGTTTACGCCTTCGATGAACTCGAAGACGATGTAATTCAACCCGCGATCTTCGCCCACGTAGTACACACGGGCGATATTTTCGTGATCGAGCCGGGCGGCCGATTGCGCTTCGTTCTGAAACCGTCGGCGGGTTTCCTCGTCGGCCCCTTGGTCGCGCGACCGCACCTTGACCGCAACCTCGCGGTTGAGCATGGTGTCGCGCGCGCGAAACACCGCCCCCATGCCGCCGCCACCGACGAAATCCAACAGCTCGAAGTGTCCCAAGCGTTGGCCGACGAGCATCCGCCCCAGCTCGATCGGAGCCACTGGCCGCGACGCTCCCGGCAAGGCGGCCGGCTCGCGGCGGATTTGTGTGCGGTCGTCGCCGCCCGACCGAACGTCGACCGGCGGCCGCGCGACGGGGGCGCCCAGGTCGCTGGGGCCGAACGTCTGCGTTACTGCCGAGGAACCGTCAGACCGACTCCGCTCGATGGGAGCATGGCTGGAGCCGGTTTCGTTCATCACGTAGCCTTCCGCGGTTGAAACGACTGTCGCCGACGGTCAAACCGTGCCGGCAAAACTTTCGCCATCGACAAACGCTCTCAGGCCGTCGCGGCCCCGAGTCATTTGCGAAGGCGTCACACGCTCGACGCGACCATGTTGTTCGGACGAAATGTCCCGTGCGAAAGGCAAGCTTTCTAACTTGTATTATGGTAAGAGGATCGGTTCGGATCGTCAATCGTTTTGCCTCCGGACGAGGCGATGGCTTGTCAGGCCGGCCTCGGGCCCCCATGATGGTCGATCATGAATCTAAATGTTCGCAGCGCAAGACTTTGCCACACCCTGGTTGCCGACGCCGAGCTGCTGCGGATCGCTGTGCACCGCGTGGCCGGCGCGATGGTGATCGACCTGGGAATCGAAGTTGCCGGGGGGCTCGAAGCCGGGCGCCGGCTGGCCGAGATCTGCATGGCGGGCCTGGGGACGGTCGCATTCGCAGCGGGTGCTGGCACCCAGGCAGCCGAGCCGCTGGTGACCGTCGCCACCGATGCGCCGGTCGATGCTTGCATGGCATCGCAGTACGCCGGCTGGCAGATCAAGGGACAGCGATTCTTCGCCATGGGCTCGGGACCGATGCGCGCCGCAGCCGGCCGCGAGCCGCTGTTCGATGTGATTGGCCGCCGCGAACGGCCGAGCGTTGCCGTCGGCGTGCTCGAAAGCCGCACGTTGCCGCCGACCGACGTGGTTCGCGACCTTGCCGAAAGCTGCGCAGTGGCGACCGAAGCGCTGACGCTGCTCGTCGCGCCGACGGCCAGCCAGGCAGGGACCGTGCAGGTTGTGGCCCGCAGCGTTGAAACCGCCCTGCACAAGCTCGCCGAGCTGCAGTTCGACCTCGAGCGGATCGAAAGCGCCTGGGGCGCAGCACCATTGGCCCCGGTGGCTCGCAACGATTTGGCGGCACTTGGCCGCACGAACGACGCAATCTTGTATGGAGGCGAGGTCGTCCTTTGGGTGCGGGGCGACGACGATCGTCTGGCCACGATCGGCCCCAAGGTCCCCAGCAGCGCGTCGCGCGACCACGGCCGACCGTTTGTCGAGATCTTCGAACAATACGGCCGCGATTTTTACAAGGTCGATCCGCACCTGTTCAGCCCGGCCGTCGTGACATTCCAGAACCTCGACACCGGGCGCGTCCATCGGTTCGGGCAGGTCGAACCCGCGGTGCTCCGCGCCTCGTTCAGCGATTGAATCTATGCGCATTGCGGTCGTCGGCGCGAGCGATAGCTGGTACCTGCGCGATCTGCAGCGTGCCGCGGCGACGCGCCATGAACTGGTGGCAGTTCCTTTCTCGAGGCTTTCGCACAGCCTGGGCGGCGCTGCGATCCTCGGGGCCGATGCATTCGATGCCGTGCTCGTGCGTTCGATGCCCCCAGGCTCGCTCGAGCAGGTCGTGTTTCGCATGGACCTGTTGGCGCGCTGGGAAGCGGCGGGGACGGTCGTGCTCAACCCGCCGCGCGCGATCGAAACAGCGGTCGATAAATTCCTTGCCAGCGCGAAGCTCGAAGCGGCGGGGCTGCGCATTCCGCGCACCATCGCCTGTCAGACGTCCGACGAGGCGCTCGCCGCATTTGCCGCCCTGGGGGGCGACGTGGTCGTCAAGCCGCTGTTTGGGTCCGAAGGCCGCGGGATCGCGCGTCTGCAAGACGAGGCGCTCGCGCTGCGCGCCTTTCGGATGCTCGAACAACTTGGCGCCGTGCTGTACGTGCAAGAGTTCATTCCGCACGAGGGAGCCGACTATCGGCTGCTGGTCGTCGGCGCGCGGGTGCTGGGCATGCGGCGCCGAAACCCGCACGACTGGCGAACGAACGTCAGTCGCGGCGCCGTTGCCGAGCCGCTGGAAGTCACGCCCGCGCTTGCCGAAATGGCCCGGCGGGCAGCCGCAGCCGTCGGTGCTCCCCTGGCCGGCGTCGACCTGCTGCCCGGGCGCGACGGCGTGTTGTACGCGATCGAAGTGAACGCCGTGCCCGGTTGGCGCGCTTTGAACCGTGCCACCGGATGCGACGTGGCCGGATTCGTGCTCGACGATCTTGCGACACGCGCCGAGTCGAGACGATAGGCAATGCACCACAGTTCAGCAATCGTCAACGTGGCGGCCCGGCTGAGCGATCGGGCGCGCGAAAGGCCGCAGCAGATCGCGATCGCCGCGCCCCGCCGCGGCATGCCGCTCGATCGGCGTGCGTCGTACAACACGCTCAGCTTTCTCGAACTCGATCAGCGCACCGATCGCATTGCCCGAGGATTGCGCTCGATGGGCGTGGAGCGCGGCACGCGCCTGGCGTTGTTTGTCCCGCCGTCGATTGATTTCGTAAGTCTCGTGTTTGGGTTGTTCAAGGCCGGCGCGGTGCCGGTGCTGATCGATCCGGGCATGGGGCGCGGCAACTTGTTGGCCTGCCTCGACGAAGCGCAGCCGCAAGGGTTCGTCGGCATCCCGATCGTGCATGCGGTGCGCGTCGTGCTGCGGCGCCGTTATGCTCGCGCGCAGCTGAACGTGACCGTCGGACGTCGTTGGTTTTGGGGCGGGACGACGCTCGAGCAGCTCATCGGCGGTCCATGGACCGGCGCGGAACTGGCGACCACCCAGGCAAACGACCCCGCGGCAATCATCTTCACCTCGGGAAGCACCGGACCGCCCAAGCCGGTGTTGTATCGACACGGCAATTTCGATCGGCAGGTGGTCGAACTGCGCGACCAATATCGCGTCGCCGCCGGCGAGATCGACCTGCCGGCATTCCCGTTGTTCGGTCTGTTCAACGCCGCGATGGGTGTGACGACGGTGCTGCCCGACATGGACCCGACACGACCGGCCCGCGCTCGCCCGGCGAACATCATCGCGGCGCTCAACGCCTGGCAGGTGACACAGGCCTTTGCCTCGCCCGCCGTATGGAGCCGCGTGGGGCCATATTGTTTGGAGCGTGGCATTCGCCTGCCGAGCCTGCGCCGCGTGCTGTCGGCCGGAGCACCGATCGATCCGCGCCTGCTCGAAGCCATGCAGTCGTGCATCGCCGACGATGGCGAAATCCACACCCCCTACGGCGCCACCGAGGCGCTGCCGGTCTCGACGATCGGCTCGCGCGAAGTGATTGCCGAGACGCAGCACGCCTGGCGGCTCGGGCGCGGAACGTGTGTCGGTCGACGTTTTCCAGGCGTCGACTGGCGCGTGATTGCGATCGAAGACCAACCGATCGCCACGATCGACCAGGCGCGCGAGCTACCCACCGGCGAGATCGGCGAGTTGATCGTACGCGGGCCCGTGGTCACGACGTACTACGAACGTCCCGAAGCAAACAAGCTCGCCAAGATCGACGACCCTCACGCAGCCGACGGGCCGACGTTCTGGCACCGCATGGGGGACGTCGGTTACTTCGACGAACAGCAGCGTTTCTGGTTCTGCGGTCGCAAGGCGCACCGCGTGATCACGGCGGCCGGCACGCTGTTCACCGATCCGGTTGAAGGAATCATTAATCAACATGCCGACATCTTGCGATCGGCACTTGTCGGCGTCGGCCCGCGCGGCAGCCAGCAGCCGGTCGTGATTGTCGAGCTGCGGCGCCCGCGTCGCGACCGTGCGGCGCTGATCGACGAACTGCGTCAGCTCGCGGCACAGCACGAGCCAGCGCGGTCGATTGAGCATTTCCTGATCCACGGCCCCCTGCCAGTGGACGTGCGGCACAACGCAAAAATCAACCGCGAAAAACTCGCCGTCTGGGCACAACACCGCCTTGGCTAAAACTTGCCTTCGCGCGATTCGAAGTGCGTCGGCTTGCCTAAGGTCGCGCCGCCGCGATTGAGCCAGTCGGCAATCCAATCAATCAACTGTTCGATACCCACGCGCGGATAGCCGAACTTGCTGATCGCGCGCTGCGCGTTGTTCAACAAGGCGTCGGGCGCTTCGGTTCCGATGAACGAAACGGTTGTGCCGAAGCGCGTGGCGAATTGCTCGCACAGCCAGCGCACCGACAGCGTTTCGGGCCCGGTAATGTTCATGATCGCAGCGGGTGAACTTACGTGGTCGAACAGCGCCAGCGTCATGGCATTGGCGTCGCCTTGCCAGATGGTGTTCAAATTGCCCATTGCCAGGTCGATGGTCTCGCCCGCCAGGACGCGTTGCGCCAGATCGACCAACACGCCGTAGCGCAGCTCGCAAGCGTAGTTCAGTCGCACGAGCACCGTGGGAATGCCGAGCTGCAAGCTGAAGTGCTCGTACATCCGCTCGCGCCCCACGGCCGACATCGCGTATTCGCCGACCGGCGTCGGGGGATCGCTCTCCACCGATCCGCCGCGGCACACCGGCGTCAGGCCGTAGACGTTGCCGCTCGAGAAAGCGACGATGCGGCTGTGACGATACTTCTGACAGATATTGGCCGGCACCAGGCAGTTCATTGCCCAGGTTAATGCGGCATGCTGGCTGGCGCCAAATTTCATGCCGCACATCGAGACGACGTTCGGCACCTCAGGCAGCTTGGCCGCCTGCTGCGGGTCGAGCAGGTCGCAGCGCAGTGGTTCGATGCCCATGGATTGCAGTCGCTCAGGCAACTCGGGGCTCGAAAACCGGGCCACGCCATAAATTTTCCGGCGCACTCCGGCCAGGTCGCTAGCGCGGCGCGCCATGCGGGCCATCGTCGGCCCCATCTTGCCACCGACGCCCAAAAACACCAGGTCGCCTTCCAGCCGACGCATCGTTTCGACGACGGCCGCGGTCGGCTCGCTGAGCAAATCTTCCAACATGCCAAGGTCGGCGATCGATCGAATCATCGCATTCGCTCCCGGTTGTGATCTCGCCCAGCATGGCGTGTGTTGGGGTGGGTCACAAGTCCGCCCCTTGGACGCTGTGCGAGCAGTAGCTATCGTGGACGGCGCGTTTTCCAGCCCCGTGCCGTTATTGCCGCAATGAAGTTCTTCGAGCTGATCGTTCTGCTCCCCTGCCACAGCCTCGAAGACTTCCCAATCCATCACCAGGGGAACGAGGCCGAGGGGCTGTTGGCTGCCTGGTCGGCACTCTGGCACCCGGCGCTGATCGCGTCGTCGGGGGCGCTGCCCACCTGGTTCCGGGCCGATGCCCCGTCCGAGGAGCTTGCCAGTCGGCTGATCATCGTCCCCGAGGCCAGCGAGTCGCTGCTGCTCTCGGGCTGGGTGGCCCGCGCCAAGAGCGAAGGGGCCGCCGTGCTGCGCAAGCTGCATCGGCGCGATGAATTGGTCGGCGCCGCGCTCGATGAGTTGTATCGCGACGCCGGGCCGGATGGCTCGACCGCCTCGCGTCCGCCGCGCAGCGACGAAAGCGCAGCGCTCGCCCGAGATTTTTTAGCGCTGGGGACCGCGTTCCTGTGGGTCGAGTTGCTCACCCGGCAAATGCGCTACATGAGCAACATTGACGAGGTGCACCTCAAGAACGAGACCGTGGCGGGCGCCAAGGCATGGGAGGCCGGCGATCTTGAAGCGGCGCGTCGCCACCTGGGCAACTGCTTCGAAGTGATCACCGAGGCCCGCGAACGCTTTTATCCGGTGAACTGCTACCTGGTCGATCTGACACTGGTGGCCGAGAGCACGCTCGGCGCGGGCCTGGCGGCCGAGATCGACGGCGACGCACCGACCAACCTGCTCGTCAGCGGCCAATTGGTCGAGCGGATCGAAGCGGAACAGCCCGCAATCGTCGAAAAGTTAAAGCTGGCGCTCGATCATCGACGCGTGGCGGTTGTCGGCGGCGAGTACTTGGAAGACGAGTTGCCCATCGTGCCTCGCGAGGGGGTGCTCGACA
Organism: Pirellulales bacterium; assembly: GCA_035550355.1. Lineage (GTDB taxonomy): Bacteria > Planctomycetota > Planctomycetia > Pirellulales > PNKZ01 > DATAXP01. The sequence goes on along the minus strand of DASZPI010000506.1, from coordinate 3,202 downwards.
ACTTTCTGCGCGGCATTGCGATCTACCAGCGGGTGCTGGGTCAGCGGCCGACCGTGTTTGGCCGACGCCGCTTCGGACTTTCGCCGGCGCTCCCATTGGTGTTGTCGCGTCTGGGATTCGAAGCGGCGATGCACTTCACGCTCGACGACGGCCAATTCCCGCTCAGTTCGCAGAGCAAAACCCGCTGGGAAGGACTCGATCCCAGCGCGATCGATGCCCTGTGCCGCGTACCGCTCGATGCGGCGAGCGCTGAGACGTTTTTGAACTTTCCGCGCACGATGGGCGAGTCGATGGACTCGGACCATGTCGCGACGGTGGTCTTCGCCCATTGGCCGGGACAGGCGAGCCCGTTCTACGAAGACCTGCGGCGGATCGCAGCCTACGGCGCGCCGTTGGGCAAATTCATCACGCTCGACGAGTATTTTGCCACGACCGACAGTCCCGGCGACCTGACGCGCTTCAAGGCCGACCAGTATCGCGCGCCGTACCTGTGGCAGGCGGTCGTGCGCAAGCACGGCGATCCGCTGTCGAAGCACATGGCGGGTGCCAAGGAACAATCGGAGGCGCGGAGCACGGCGGCACTGGCAGCGTTCGCGCGCTTGCTGTCGAGCGCTGCTTCCACGGTCGCCGCGACGCCCGAAACCGCGGCCGCGCAGTTGGCCGGGGCGATTGTTTCGGGTCGGACCACCGGCACGCGCGGATGCTTTGTCGCGAATGCGGAAAGTTTTGCGCGGCGGCTTGTGGTCGATGTTTCCAAGCTCGAGCGCCTGCCGGCGGTCGAGGGGCCGGTGGTCGGCGTGCAAGAATCGAGCGGCAAAAAACTTGCCCTGGTCGAGGTGCCGGGCTGCGGCTTCGCCTGGCTTGCGTCGACCGACGCTGCACCAACGGCGCCGGGCCGCGCCAAGCCCGCCAAGGCGCCGCGGCCGATGGCCGAGGGCAACCTGTTGCGCAACGAGTTCTTTGAGGTCACGGTCCATCCGACCACTGGCGGCATCCGTTCGATTCACGCCGCCAGTGCGCGTGGCAATCGGCTCTCGCAACAGCTGGCGTTCCGTTTGCCTGCCGCGCGGCCCAAAGCGGGCGACCTCTGGCGCGACCCCGACGAAGACGCACCGTATTCGGTCATGTGCGTCGATGCGATCGACGTCCTTTCGGCCGGCCCGGCGGTGGGCGAAATCGCCAGTCGCGGCCGCCTGATGAGCCCCGAAGGCCAACGGCTTGCCGGGTTCGTGCAGACGCTGCGGCTGGTGCGCGGATCGCGTCGCTTGGAAATCGATGTCGAGCTCGACATCGACGAGCCGCCGCGGGCCGACCCGTGGAACTCGTACTATGCCTGCCGCTTTGCGTGGCCCGACGACGTAAGCAATGTGCGGCGGAGCGTGGGCATGACCGCACAACCGACGACCGCCAAGCGGCTCGAGTCGCCCGAGTTCATCGAACTGCAGGCGGAAAAATGGAAAACGACCCTGCTGGTCGGCGGACTGCCGTACCATCGCCGCACCAGCGACCGCATGCTCGACACGCTGCTGGTAGTGCGCGGCGAAACGTGCCGCAGGTTCCGGCTGGCCGCCGTGCTCGATGCCGCTCATCCGGCACAGGAAGCGATCGACTTTGCAGCTCCCGTCATCGTCAACGGCGACGTACCGTTGGCAACGGCCTCGAGCAGCGCGGGTTGGCTGTTCCATATCGATGCCCGCAATGTGGTGGTCACGTCATGGCAACGGATCGACGAGTCGAGCGAAGCGTGCGTGCTGCGCGTGCGCTTGCTCGAGACGGAGGGCCGACCAGGCCGCGTAACGTTGCGCGCCTTTCGCGCGCCGAGCGCGGCGCACCAGGTCGATTTTCTCGGGCAGACGATGGCCGAGTTGCCGATCCAAGGCGACGCCGTGGCGGTCGATATTGCTTCGTTCGAATGGATCGAGCTGGAATTGTCGTTTCCTGCCGCCCCTAGACTGTAGCCGCGTCGCGCATGATTATCGTCATCGACGGACCCGCCGGAGCCGGTAAGAGCAGCGCCGCCAAGGCGCTGGCGCGCCGGCTGGGTTTCCGGTTCCTCGACACGGGAGCGATGTATCGTGCGGTCACGCTGGCGGCGCTGCGCCGCGGCGTGGCTTGGGACGACCCGGCAGCGTTGGCGGCGGTGGCCAACGAGGTGTCGATCGAGCTGGGCGATCAGACGGTGAAGCTTGACGGCGAAGACGTGACCCGGGCGATCCGCTCGGTCGAAATAACGTCGCTGGTGCATTACGTCGCCGACAATCCTGCCATCCGTGCGCGGCTGGTTGAGCTGCAACGCCAGGCGGCTGCCGGCATCGACGTGGTGACCGAAGGACGCGACCAGGGAACGGTCGTATTTCCCGCTGCCGAATGTAAAATTTTCTTGACGGCGAGCCCCGAGGAACGCGCCCGGCGCAGGATCGGCGACCTCGAAGCACGCGGCGAGCATCTGCCATTCGACGAAGTGCTGCGACAGCAAAACCTGCGCGACGAACGTGATTCCAGCCGCCAGGTGGGGCCGCTTGTTCGCGCCGCCGACGCCGTCGAACTGAATACCGACGGCCTGACGTCGGACGAAGTGGTCGATCGATTGCAGCGCGTGGTGCAAAGTTGCATGCCGCGCACCTGAGCGACGCATGGCGCATGTCGAGCAACATCCGAAAGCCGAAAGCGGAAAGCGGGAATACTCGCTCGGCGTTCCGCTTTCGGCTTTCCATGCTCGTGATCGCTCGCTGCCGAAGCGAGTATGGTATGCCTACCTGCACGTGATCTGTCGGCTGCTCGCTGTGGGGATTCTTCGTTTTCGCTGCCGCGGCCGCGAGCACCTGCCACGCTCGGGCGGAGCGCTGTTGCTGGCCAATCACCAAAGCTACTTCGATCCGTTGATCGTCGGCCTGACGTGCGATCGGCCCATCGCAGCGATCGCGCGGAAGACCCTGTTCCGTTTTCCGCCATTTCGTTGGCTGATCGAATCGTTGGATGCAATCCCGATCGACCGCGGCCGACCGACGCTCGGCGAAATCAAACAGATCTTGGCGAGATTGAAGCGAGGCCAGATCATCCTGATGTTTCCTGAAGGGACGCGGACCAGCGACGGTCGGATTGGCCCGTTGAACGCGGGGTTTTGCTCGCTGGCCCGCCGCGCCGGCGTGCCGATCGTGGTGATGGCGATCGACGGCGCGTACGATGCCTGGCCGAAGCTTCG
>DASZPI010000505.1:0-2053 GCA_035550355.1 Pirellulales bacterium | reverse complement strand
GTAGCGCGAGGCGACGTTCACGATCGGATCGCCGGTGATGGTCTTCCAGACCGCGCCTCCCCAACCGGCATCGAACGCGTTGCACACCTGGTAGGCGGTATTGGTCGGCGGACCACTGGCCAACCAAAACGGATTCGGCGACGCGATGCCGCACATGTTCACGTTCAAATCAGGCACGGCGGCTCCTTCGCTGAATGACCAATCTCGAATTCCCAATGACCAAAGAACGCCCCAGCACGAAGCACGAATGACCCATTGTCGCAGGGTTCCGTTTCACATGCGTCATTCGTCATTCTCGATTCGTTGGTCATTGGTCATTCGACATGGGTCATTTTGATCTCGCGCTGCACATCGTGAAAAAACTTCACCAGGATATTCTCAGCCAGCAATAGCCGATACGCGGCCGAGCCGCGGACGTCGGAAATGGGTTTGATTTCCTTGCGCGCTCGCCGTCCGGCTTCACGCAGCGTCGGTTCCGAGAAGTTGCGTTCGCACAGCCAGGCTTCGGTCGCGCGCAGGCGGACGATGGTCGCTGCCACGCCGCCATAGGCAATCCGCGCTTCACGGATGACACCGTCGTCAAGTCGCATCCACACGGCCGCGGCGAACGTCGAGATATCGAGATCGCGGCGCTTGGAAACCTTAAAGAGTCGGAATTGATCGCCGTCCGCGGGCAGCGGCACGATCACGCGCGCGATCAACTCGTCGGGCTCGAGCACGGTTTGCCGATAGCCGGTGTAGAACTCGTTGATGTTCACGCGCCGTCGGCCGCGGACGCTGGCCAACTCCACCTCGGCATCGAGCACCATCAGCCCCGGCATGGTGTCGCCGATCGGTGAACCATTGGCGATGTTGCCGCCCAGCGTGCCGGCATTGCGAATCGGTGGCGAGCCGAAGCGGTCGAGCATCTCGTAAAACTGCGGAATCGCGGCCTGGGTGGCAATTTCCAAGTCGGCCAGGGTCACCGCGGCTCCGGCGCTCAGCGATCGCTGGTCCACCACCAGCCCGCGCAGCTCCTCGAGTGCTCCAAGACACAGGAGCTGATTCGGCTCGCGCTTGCGCTTGTTCCAAACGACCCCCAGATCGGTGCCGCCGGCAAGCACCGTACAGCCTGGGTTCGCCGCCTTGAACGCGAGCGCTTCGTTGAACGCGGCTGGTTTATAAGCCGATCGATCGCCGTCGCGCACCAGAACCGTCTCGCTCGCAAGGCGTCGCAGCTCGGGCAGCAGGGTTTTTTCCGGATAAAGCTCGGCAACCGAAGGCATTGACGCCGCCGAGGTTGCCAGCGCCGCAGAGACGATCGCAACGTATCCCGTGCAGCGGCACAGGTTGCCCACCAACGCGCGGGTTACATCGTGTCGGCTGGGATGCGGCACACGGTCGAACAACGAGCAAAGCGTGACCACGATGCCCGGCGTGCAAAAGCCGCACTGCGCGCCGTGATGCACGACCATCGCCTGCTGCACGGCGTTGAGCGCGCCGGCGGCGGCGAGACCTTCGATCGTGACGACGTGCGCCGCATCCAACTGCGCCATGTACTGGATGCACGACGTGACCGCGCGATACGTGATTCCGTGGGGGCCGGCGCGGCCAATCAGCACGGTGCACGAACCACAATCCCCTTCGGCGCAGACGACTTTCGTTCCCGTCTGCCGGCAGGCGCGGCGCAGAAATTCGGACAGCGGTTCAAAGACCTGCGTGCCGCGCACCTCGTGGCGGCGGCCGTTCACATACACCGCTACATGATCGCGCATGTCCTTATGCCGTTTTCAACTTTTCGAGTTCGGCCGTGGCGGCGGCGATCTCCTTCTCCAAGCGTGCGACTTCGTCGGGTTCGTCCATTTGCTGCTTGGCGCCGTGCAACTGCTGCCGAAGCTTTTGCAGCTTCTGCTGAAGCACGTCCATACGTTTCTTCGCCTTCTTATCCATGGGCTTGCGTTGCGCTGTTCAGGATGCTTTCTCAGTAATCTCAACGGCGGCGGGCGACTTCGGCGGATGCGGTAGCGATCGCAAGTAACCGGAGATCATCACGATCGCGATCCCCAGGACCACA
>DASZPI010000504.1:0-2683 GCA_035550355.1 Pirellulales bacterium | reverse complement strand
ATCGCCCCGCCGATCTGCGCGCCGAGTTCGACACGAGCGCCGCCGAGAACAATGCCGCGGTCGATGGTCCGCGCCTGCACATTCCCGACGATACGCGCTGGAGCGATGATCCGGTGCGGATGTACCTGACGCAGATGGCGGAAATTCCGCTGCTGGCCCGTGAGGAAGAAATCGCCCTGGCCAAGAAAATCGAAATCACGCGCAAGCGGTTCCGTCGCACGCTGTTGTCGTGCGACTTTGCCATGCGGGTGACGATCGAAACCTTGAGCAAGGTGCATCAGGGCATTCTGCCGTTCGACCGCACGATCAAAGTGTCGCTGACCGAGCAATTGACCAAAGAGCAGATCCTTGCGCGCATGCCGCACAATTTGCGGACGCTGGAGCATTTGCTGGCCGCCAACAAGCGCGACTTCCGCATCATGACCAGTTGCAAGCAGCCGCGTGAGCAGCGCCTGGCCGCTCGCAGCCGGTTCCTTGCCCGGCGGCGCAAGGCGCTGACGTTGGTCGAGGAGCTAAGCCTGCGCACGCGCCGCGTGCAGCCGATGATCAAGCAGTTGGAAGAAGCGTCGCGGCGGATGGATGCCTTGCAGGCCGAGGTCGCCGAACTGGAGCATGAAACCGCGGCGAAGGACGAGCGTGCCAATTTGCGCAAGGAATTGCGCGACTTGATGCTGATGACCCAGGAGAGCCCGACCACGCTGCGACGGCGCTGCGTGAAGATTCGCGCACAGTACCAGGAATACGAGCACGCCAAGCGTGAGCTGTCGGGCGGAAACCTGCGCCTGGTGGTCAGCATTGCCAAGAAGTATCGCAATCGCGGCCTCAGCTTCCTGGATCTGATCCAGGAAGGTAACACCGGCCTGATGCGCGCGGTCGATAAGTACGAGTATCGTCGTGGCTACAAGTTCAGCACGTACGCCACGTGGTGGATTCGCCAGGCGATCACCCGCGCGATTGCCGACCAAGCGCGGACGATCCGCATTCCTGTGCATATGATCGACGTGCTCTCGAAGCTGCGGAACGTGTCGAAAATGCTGCTGCAAGAGCTGGGACGCGAGCCGACGACCGAAGAGACCGCAATTGCGGCCGATCTGTCGGTCGAGGAAACTCGGCGAGTGCTGAACATCGGTCGACATCCGGTGAGCCTCGATCGGCCGGTCGGCGAAAGCGAAGACACGGCTTTCGGCGAGTTCATCGAGGATTCGGGCTCGCAAAGCCCGATGTCGGCCGCCACGCAAGGCATGTTGCGCGACAAGATCGATAACCTGCTGAAGACGCTCACGTTTCGCGAACGCGAGATCATCAAGCTCCGTTATGGCCTTGGCGACGGATATACGTATACTTTGGAAGAGGTTGGGCGAATCTTCAAGGTGACGCGCGAACGTGTGCGTCAGATCGAGGCCAAAGCCGTTCGCAAGCTGCAGCATCCGGTGCGGAGCAAGCAGCTCGAAGGGTTCCTCGAAGGACTCGCCAGTTAGTAACACGAACGACTGGTCTTGGCACTTGGCAACTTACGGCCGAACAATTTGCGACTGCGGATCTGGACGAATGATCCGCTCGGCCGGATTTGAAATCGTCGGCGACGATAAATACTTCGACTTTTTCGGAACCGCTGGCCTTCGGGCCAGCGGTTCTTTTTGTTTCGGCATCGGCAGCAGTTCGCCAGTTGCCGGTCTCGGAAGCACGAATGGATGAGGCTTGTATGCCCGGCACGGGAGCATTGTTGCGCGATCTGCATCGAATCCATCAACAGCTGGGCGATCTGCGCGAGCGGATGGAACGCGGCCCCAAGCAAATCAAGGCGCGCGAAGCCAACGTCGCGCGAGCCGATGCCGAAGTAGGCCAGGCCAAGGCCGAGCTGAAGGCGGCAAAGGTTTCCGTCGACCAGAAGCAACTGCAACTCAAAAGCGGCGAAGGCAAAATTGGCGACTTGCGCGTCAAGCTGAACCAGGCCAATAGCAACCGCGAGTATCAAGCCCTGAAGGATCAGATCGCCGCCGACGAAATGGCCAACAGCGTGCTGGCCGACGAAATCCTCGAAGGACTCGAGCGCATCGACGGCCTGCAAAAGGCTGTCGGCGAAGCTGAGCAAAAGCTCGCCAAGGCCAAAGACGAACTTGCCAAAGCCCAAGCCCTGGTTCGCGACCAGGGCGAGTTGATCGCTGGCGACGTGACGCGCTTGGAAGCCGAACTGAAGGAAATGGAGAAAGGCCTTCCGGCCGACTTTGCCGAAGCCTACCGACGCAGCGTTCGCGGCCGAGGCGCCGACGCATTGGCGATGGTCGAAGGCGAGAACTGCGGCGGCTGCTACCAGGTCGTCACGGCCAACATCTTCAGCAATCTGCTGCTCGGCAAAACAGTTGTGGTTTGCCAAAGCTGCGGGCGAATGCTCTATCTGCCCGAGGACCGCACGCCGGGGCGATAATCGTCTGCCTTGCCGAGCGTGAATGCGGTATCCGCAAAACGGCTGCCGCCGATCGCGATTAGCGCAACGCTTCGGCGAATGCCTTCTGCAGACACTCGAGACCGCGCTGCCCCGACTGGCCGTTCACGACGACGTTCACGCGCACCTCACTGGTGTTGATCATCTCGACATTGATCCCCTGCTCGGCCAGCGAGCGGAACATGCCGATCGCGACTCCGGTGTGGCTACGCATGCCAATGCCAGAAACCGAAAGCTTCG
>DASZPI010000503.1:0-2068 GCA_035550355.1 Pirellulales bacterium | reverse complement strand
ATAGCGGCAGCAAATAGATGACGGTTGACGTCCAGCAACGACCGGTTGGCCTGGCTGCCGAGCCCCAGTTGCAGCCCTACCGTGCGGTGAGCACGTTGGCGGTGGTCAGCCTGCTGTTAGGCGTACTGTCGGCGGTCGCGTTGCTTGATTGGCCGCTGGCCATGGTGCCGCTGGTCGGTATGGTGGCGGGGTTCATCGCCTGGCGGCGCGTGCGTGAGCAGAGCGACACGTTGACTGGCGCAGGACTGGCCCGTGCCGGAGTGTTGCTCAGCGCAGGGTTTTGGATCGCCGGTTGGACGCGGTTGAGTTACGAGTACGCCACCGAGGTGCCCGCAGGCTACGAGCGGCTCACGTTCGCCGCGCTGCAACCCGACCCGGCAAAGCCGGAGGAGATCGTGCCGCCGTCGGCCACACAGCTCGACGGTCGGCGGGTGTTCATGAAAGGCTACGTGCTCCCCGGCCGGCAGACCGAGGGCATCCGGGAGTTCGTGCTGGTGTGGAATAGCGGCGATTGTTGTTTCGGCAGCAACCCAGCATTGACGCACATGGTGGCGGTCACGCTCGACGACCCGCTGCGCCTGTCGTACACGACCGGCGTACGAAAGGTGGCGGGAACGTTTCACGTCGAATCGGCCGACGCCGAGGGACAGGCCGTGGTTTACAAGCTCCAGGCGGATTACCTGCGATGAGAACACTTGCCATCGTGCTGATCGTCGGCGGATTGCTGCTCGAGGCGCGTCGCGCATCGGCCGAGCCACCCAAGCCCCAGCCGCCGCGCGAGATCACCTTTGACACGATCAAGTTTCCGATGGAGAAGGGGGACAACTTCAAGCGGTCGATGATCACCGACGACATCGAGAAGCTCGGCGGCAAGCGCGTCCGCATCCGCGGCTACATTCTGCCGAGCTTTCAGCAGTCGGGCATCACGCAGTTCGTGCTGGTGCGCGACAACATGGAATGCTGCTTCGGCCCGGGCGCGGCGCTGTACGACTGCGTGGTGGTCGAGATGGTGCCCGGCGCGAGCACAAACTTTACCGTGCGCCCTGTGGCGGTCGAAGGGGTGTTCGAAGTGCGCGAGTTCCTCGACCCCGACGGCAAGCCGTTGGCGATCTACCATCTCGACGGCGACAAGGTCGAATGAGATGGAGGGATTGAGGGACGGAGCGATGGAGGGACGTGTGGGCTTGCGCGTATTCACTCCATCACTCCGTCTATCCGTCCCTCTATCTGCCGCAGCCCTGCTACTCGCGGCGGCGCTTGCCATCGCCTGCCCGTTCTGCAAAGTGCAGGAGCCGACGTTTGCCGAGCGGCGCGAGGCGGCAACGTTCGTGGGCTTGGCCGAGGTGGTCGGGCACCAGGGCGAGCAGACGACGTGTCGCGTGCACCAGGCACTCAAAGGAACACGCGCTTCGGCCGACGACTTGGAATTGCGCCTTGCCGAGCTCGCAGCGTTGCGGCCCGGCGCGCTGGCGGTGCTACTCGAGGGTCCGGCGTGGTCGGCGATTCCGGTGACTGAAATTTCGGCGGCGTACTTTGCGCGCGCGCCGGGGTTGCGACTGCCGGCCAGCGCACGACTGCCGTACTTCGCCCGCTACCTGGAGCATGCCGAGCCGGCGGTGGCCGCCGACGCTTATGCCGAATTCGCCCGGGCGGCGGTCGATGAGGTCGCCCAGGTCGCGGGGCAGGTGCCCATGCCGGCGCTGCGCCGCTGGCTGGTCGATCCCGATGTTCCTGGCCCGCGCAAGGGGCTGTACGGATTGCTGGCAGGCTTGGCCCCGGCGGCCGACGATCGCACGGCGAACGCCGAGGTGCTGCACACGGTGATCACAACGCCCGCAAGCGATTTTCGCGCGGGGTTCGACGGCGTGCTCGCGGGTTACCTGTTGCTCGCCGGCGAGCGCGGCCTGGACGAGCTGACGGCACGATTGATCGCGGACCCGGAAGCGAGCCCCGCCGACGTGCGCCATCTGCTGGCAGCGCTGCGGTTTTACGTCGAGTTTGGCACGGCGATTCCTACGACACGGATCGCCGCGGCGGTGCGGCCCTTGCTGGCGCGCCCCGAAATTGC
>DASZPI010000502.1:0-7915 GCA_035550355.1 Pirellulales bacterium | reverse complement strand
TACACTTTGCTTACTCACTGACTCTCGGTCGTATCACTCACCTCCGCCATGTCTCCCCTTCCCTGCCAACCGTCGTCGCTGTGTCTTGGACGTCGGCCACGCGTCGCGGTGCTGGCGTTAGGCGAAAAGCCGCACGTGGTCGCTGAGGCGACGCGGATGCGTAGCGCGATCGAGGCCGTGGCCGATATCGTGGTCTGGGACTTCGAGTTCGTTGCCAATCTAGCGCAAGTCGACGCCGACTTGGCGATCGTCTTCGGCGGCGACGGTTCGATCTTGCGCGCCGCGCACCAGATGGGCGCGCGACAGTTGCCGATCCTGGGCGTGAATCTCGGTCGGCTTGGTTTTTTAGCCGATCTCGCGCCAGCCGAGTTGCTCGAGTTGTTGCCGCAGCTTGGATCAGGAGTGTTTCGCGTGGTCGAGCATTTGATGCTTGGCTGCCGGATGCAGCGCAATCGTGCGATCATTGCCGAGGATCTTGCACTCAACGAAGTGGCGGTGCTAGCAGGCCCACCATTCGCGATGCTGCAAGCGCAGCTTTACGTTGACGCAGAAATGGTGACTACGTATAGTTGCGACGGTTTGATCGTCAGCACACCGGTCGGATCGACCGCACATAGTCTCAGTGCCGGCGGACCGATCCTGCGAAAGGACTTGCAGGCCGTTGTCATCTCGCCGATCAGTCCTCACACGCTGACGAACCGACCGGTGGTCGAAAGCGCGGATCGTTCGTACGAGATTGCGGTCACCGCGCCCGATGGCGGGGCGACGGTCGTTGTCGACGGCCGGGTGCTCTCGCGGATCGAGCCGGGCGATCGCTTGCGGATCGAACGTGCCGTGCCCAACTTTAAGCTCATCGAAGCGCCGGGACACAGTTACTACCGCACGCTGCGCGAGAAGCTCGGTTGGGGAGGAAGCCTAAACCTGAAAGCCGACAGCGGACAGCCGAAAGCAGAACCGTAACTGCCCGGTTGCCCGCGGAATCGAAAGGATGCGATTCGCATGACCCATTGGTCCCGAACCTGGATGGTTGGCTTCTCGCTCGTCGCTTCGAGCGCGTTTGCCGCCGAGGCCGAGAAACTCGAAGCGCCCGCGGCCACATATAAGCTGCGCTACAAGTTTCAATCGGGCGAAACGCTCCGCTGGGAGGTCGAGCATCGCGCCGAAGTGCGCACCACCGTCGGCGGCACAACGCAGACCGCCGAGACGAACACCACGAGCGTGAAGGTCTGGAAGGTGAGCGAGATCACCCCCGACGGTGACGCCAAGTTTGTGTACTCGGTCGACAGCGTTGACATGCGGCAAAAGCTCACCGGCCGCCAGGAAGTGCGCTACAACAGCAAGACCGACAAAGAACCGCCGGTCGGGTTTCAGGACGCGGCCAAAAGTGTCGGCGTTCCGTTAACTACCTTCGTGATGTCGCCGACCGGAAAGATTGTTACCCGTAGCGAGCATCTCGATCGCAGTGCGAACCAGTCGTCCCACCCGTCGATTCCCCTGCCGGAAGACGCCGTGCCGCTTGGTCACAAATGGAGTTTCGATTACGAGGTGACCGCCACCGCGCGCGACCGCGCCATCAAGAAAGTGCAGATGCGCCAGCAGATGACGCTTGACGAAGTGAAGAACGGCATCGCAATCATCTCGGTCAATACGCAGATTCTTACGCCCGTGCGCAACGATCCCACGATCGAAGCGCAGTTGGTGCAAAGCGAATCGGAGGGCAAAATTCGCTTCGACATCGACGCAGGCCGAATGGTGAGCTTGCAGTCGGACCTCGATAAGCATGTGGTCGGCTTTCAGGGCGAGGCGAGCAGCCTGCACTGCGTGACGCGGTTTGCCGAGAAGTTGATGCCGGGCGAACTCAAAGCAGCCGCGAAGCCCGCGACGGTTGCGGGACCGCAACCACCGAAGACCTCCGCACCTGCGGCGATCGCCAAGCCTGCCCCCAAAGCGCCGGCCGCGACGACGCGTCGCCCCCCGGCGCGCCGCACCCGCTAGAGCTTTACCAGCACGCGTCCGATGGTTTCGCCGCGCTTGATGCGCTCCAGCGCATCGGACAGTTCATCCAGCCCGATCTCCTCGCGCGCGATCGCCTCGAGTTGGGCTGGTCGCCAGCTCTCGGCGAGCTTCGACCACAGCCGTTCACGCAGGGCGCGCGGACATTCGACCGAGTCGATTCCCACAAGCGTCACGCCCCGCAGAATGAACGGATACACGCTCAGCGACAGGGCGTCGCCGCCCACCAGGCCACATGCCGTCACGCAGCTCCGGTAGCGCGCCGATCGTACGAGCGTGGCCAGTGTCGTGCCTCCGACGGTATCGACCGCGCCGGCCCATCGCTCGGCCAGCAGTGGCTTTGGCCCGGCCTCATATACTTCTTCGCGCCCTAGAATGCTTGAGGCGCCGAGTTCGCGCAAGAACTGGTGAGCCTGCGGTTTGCCACTGACCGCCGCCACCTTGTACCCCAAGCGTGCGAGCATGGCGACGGCTAGGCTACCAACCCCGCCACTTGCGCCGGTCACGACCACCTCGCCAGCGTCCGGTGCGATATTGTGCTTTTCGAGCGCGTCGAGGCACAGGGCGGCGGTGAGTCCTGCCGTGCCGTAGATCATGGCGTCACGCGCAGACAGCCCGTCGGGCAATGGCAGCACCCAATCGCCGGGGACACGAATGTACTCGGCGTAGCCGCCCCATGTGTTCTGTCCCAGGTCGTATCCGGTGACGAGCACCTTGCGACCCGGCAGTAGTTTTGGCGCTTGGCTTTCCACGATGCTCCCGGCGGCGTCGATTCCCGGCACATGCGGCCAGCGCCGCGTCACTCCGGGATGCCCACTGGCCGAGAGCGCGTCCTTGTAGTTGAGGCCCGAGTACTCGACCCGTACGAGCACGTCTCCCAGTGGCAGATCGTCGAGCATACGCTCAACGACCTGGCCGTGAAGCTGCTTATCTCCTTGCTGGGTGACCAGATAGCATCGGAATCGCTGGTTGTTCATCGTTTGCTCGGGGCTGATGGTCGTTCGGGGCATCGTAGCAGCTTGGCCGTTCGTTGACCTGCCGGTGGACGATTCTATAATTCGCACGAGCGTCGCCTTACTAATGGCAGGAGGAGAGAGCCCCATGGCCGGCAATGTCGTCGAGATCACCGATCAGAACTTCCAGAGCGAAGTGCTCGAATCGCAAAGTCCTGTGCTCGTCGACTTTTGGGCACCCTGGTGTGGTCCCTGCCGCATGATTGCTCCGCTGGTCGAGGAATTGGCCGGCGAATACAAGGGGGCGGTCAAGATCGGCAAGATGAACATCGACGACAACCCCGGGGCCGCGAACGACTTCGGCGTGAGCAGCATCCCCACGCTGATGATCTTCAAGCAGGGCGAAGTGGTTGATCGTTTCGTTGGCGTGCAGCCGAAAAATCGCTTGCAGGCAGCGCTCGACGCCGCGAAAGGCTAACAGTCGCACGCATCCGCCTTTCCTCGCCTTCCGCATTTTCCCATTCTCGCGCTTTCGCACTGGTTTTGATTGGTGCGGCGGGAATCTAGCGCCTTTGTGTCAACTTTTCCGGACGTGCTGGCCGATTCAAAGGCGCGTCACGAGATAGCCGACGCGCGCTGACGTTCGATCGCCTACGTGCGCGGCAGCGGACCAAGGAAGGTTCAGGGAATGGCCCTACGAGCGGCTGAACGAGTCGATCCGCACGACGGCCGCAGTGCTGCCGACCCCGGCAGCGCAAGCGTCCCGTCGGCGCGCTTCGACCCGGCGCACGAATTCGCTCGTCAGACCGCCGCGGCGGGCAACGGCGAACAGGCCCCGTTGCTGGCGATCGAATCCGACAGCGATGATTATGACGAGCGGCTAGCGCTCGAGCGTCATGCCCGGGAGATTGGCGAGCACCTGCAGCACCGCCAGCGTGAGATCGACCATCGCCAGGATCAACTCAACTCTCAAATTGCCGAACATGAACGCCAGGTCCGCGCCGCCCAGCTTTGGGTCTCGGCACGCACCGAGGAACTTGAAGAGCGAGCGCGCGAGCTGGCCGAGGCCGCCGAGCAGCGTGAAGACCAGATCGCTTCGCGCGAAGCCGCTCTTGCCGGACAGAGCGCCGAACTGCAGCGCCTGGAAATGCAGTTCGAAGAGCAGAGCCGGGCGCTCGACGAGCGCGTGCTCGAACTCGACACGCGCAGCCAGGAACTGGATAGGCGTCAGGAGCAGATGCTTGAGGAGCAACGGCGGCTCGAAGCGGCGCGGCTGGCCGGCGAAGCCGAGTTGCGAACCGCGCAGGAGCGCCTGGCGCGTCAAGCCGCCGATCTGGCAAGCCGCGCCGAGGAGCAAGGTCGCCGGCGCAGCCAGTCCGACCGCCAGCGCGAGGCACGCCTCGAGCAAATTGAACGACGGGCGGCCGACCTCGACACCCGAACGCATGCACTGGACGAGCGCGAACGGATTGCCGATGAGCATCGCCAGGCATTGGAGGATCAGCGCACCGCCCTGGATGACGAACGCCGCGAACTCGAGGCAATGCGCCGGCGGCTTGAAGCTCGCGAGACCGACCTGGCCGCTCGCGAGCAGCGTCGTTCGGTCGAGCGGACCGATCAACAGCACCGAGCCGCCAGCGATCTGGACGATCGGGCTGAGCGCCTGGCCGCCAAAGAACGCGAATTGGCCAAGGCCGAAGAGTTGCTAGTGCAGGCGCTGGCTGAGATCGAGCGATCGCTCGAAGAGCTTAAAACCGAGCGGCAATTGCAGACCGAGGAGCTGCGCGAGCGGTCGCGGCAGTTGGCCGAGGCCCAGCAGCGCCAGTCGGCCGATCTGGTGCATTCGCAAGAGGCGTTGCGCCGTCAGGCAGAACTAATTGACCAAAGGCGCGCGGCTTTGGATCAATCGCGGCTCGAGGTAACTGCCATGCATCGTGAGATGCTCGAGCTGCGGTTGGCCAACGAGGAGCTGTGGGTGCAGCTAAGCGGGGCGGTGCCTGCCGCCGTGCTCAGCCAGACGTTGGCGGAGACGCGCTCGCGGCTGGCTGATCAATATCGCCTTGCCGAGGCCGAACTTGAAGCGCGCCGCACCGAATTACGGACCTTGCGGGCCGACTTGGCTGCCGAGCACGATCGCCTGCGTCGCCAAGCGGCCGAGATCGAAGCCTGGATGTCGGCTCGGGTCGCGGATCAACGTCGCCGCGAAACAGAGGTCGAAGGGCGGCACGAAGAACTGCTGCGGCAGAAGGCGGAATACCATCGCCAACGCCAAACGTGGCGGCGCGAACAGCACGCTTGGCAGCGGCAACGGCTCGACGCACTGGGCGTCGTTCCGCCACCGATCGTGCTGGGTGAAATGCTCGAATCGGACCTTGCCGGCCAGGAGTAGCATGGGTCGACGAGTCTCGCCTGTGAGGAAGCGGCGCGTCGACCGCCTACCGTATGGTTGCGGCTGACTTACGAACGTGTGCAACGTCGGCGGGCTATGCCAAAATTCGCTTGTCGGTTTTCGGGGGCAATGCTATAAGCACGCAGGTTTAGGAGGTCGGCCAAGGATTTTGGCCGCCTGAATCTGGTGATTCACAAGCCAGGAGAGGCTTCGAGCGGCAATGAATCAAATCGACACCGCAAGCTTTGCGGTATCCGCCTGCAGTACTGACGACGCTGAGGAGCCTCCTAGTTCGCCGCGGCGACATCCGAAGTGGAACGACATTTCAAATGAGCTGTGGGACGACTGGCGTTGGCAAATGCAAAACGCCGTTCGCACCACGCAGCAAGTCATCGAGCTGCTGCCGCACACGCCGCAGGAAATCGCGGCGCTGGAACGCCTGGAAGCGCATTACAAGCTCGCGATTCCGCCGTACTATTTCTCGCTCATCGATACCGAAAATCCAGCCGATCCAATTCGGCTTCAGTCGGTGCCCAGTCCGCTGGAGCTGGTGAGCGCCTCAGGGCAGGACCTTGACGATCCTTTGGAAGAAGACAAGGACTCGCCGGTCCCGGGCCTAACGCATCGCTACCCCGACCGCGTGCTCGTGGTCACGACGCACGTCTGTTCCATGTACTGCCGGTTCTGCACGCGCAAGCGCGTGACGATGGACCGCGACGGTTGGGATGGGCCAAGCCACAACGATCAGCGGATGATCGATTACATCCGCGAGCATCGCGAAATTCACGATGTGATCGTCTCGGGCGGCGATCCACTTTCGCTGCCCGTCTCCAAGCTGCGCTGGTTCGTCAACGAACTGAGTGCTATCGACCACGTTGACGTGATTCGCCTTGGGTCACGTGTGCCGGTCACGCTGCCGCAACGGCTGTTCGACGACGACTTGGTCGCCATGCTGCGCGATGCCGGCAAGATTTGGGTGCAAACGCACTTCAATCATCCGCGCGAGATCACGCCTGAATCGACCCGTGCCATCCGCAACCTGGTGCGCGCGGGCATTCCCTGCAACAACCACTCGGTGTTGCTCAAGGGAGTGAACGACTCGGTGCCGTTGATGCGCGCTTTGATGCGCGCCCTGCTGCGGATCAAGGTGCGGCCGTACTATCTGTTCCACTGCGATCCGGTGACCGGCGCCGGCCATTTCCGGACCACGATCTGGAAGGGTTTGGAAATCATCGAAGGGCTGCGCGGGCACATGTCGGGCCTCGGCGTCCCCACCTACGTTGTCGATGGCATGCACGGCGCAGGCAAAGTGCCGCTGATGCCCAATTACCTGGTCAGCGCCAGCGAGAAATCCGTGGTATTGCGCAACTATGAAGGCATGTTGTTCCGCTATGCCCCCGAGGATCGCGAAGACGGGCAGCCTGATTTGTACCCTTCGCTTGGCGTAAGCAATCTGTTGTCTGGCAACGAAACGGCGCTCGTGCCCGACGGCTTGCCGCGGCTTGAACGGCGTCGCGAGCACGATGCCGACTCCAATGCTTCGGCGGGCCACAGCTCGTTGCCAATCCTCGACGGTCCGCATTTCGCTGCCGGACGGGCGCGGGCGTCGTGAGAATCGGCATCACGTTCACCGCCAAGTGCAACGCGGCCGACGATATCGTCTGCCAACCAGGCGACGCTGCGCTGGGCGACGCCGAAGAGGAATTCGATTCGCCCGAAACGGTCGCCGCGATCGCGCGAGCGCTCGAATCGCTGGGGCACGAGGCTGTGTTGCTGGGCGATGGCCAGCAGCTTGTGCGCCGACTGCTCGACGAGCCCCACCCCGATCTCGTGTTTAACTTTGCCGAAGGACGCGGCTCGCTGCGTTCGCGCGAAGCCCGTGTCCCGGCACTGCTCGAAACGTTCGGAATCCCCTACACCGGTAGCGATCCGTTGACATTGGCCGTCGCGCTCGACAAAGAAGTGGCCAAGCGGCTGGTGCGCGCCGCGGGAGTGGCGACGCCCGAATGGGTGCTGGTCGATCGTGGTTTGGACCACGAGCTCGTTACTGCGCTGGATCGGCTGCCATTGCCGGTGTTCGTCAAGCCCGCGTTCGAAGGTTCGAGCAAAGGGATCGTGGGTTCGAACTTCATCGCTGATCGCACCGCACTGCACGACACAGTTGGCCAATTGCACCAAACCTATCAACAGCCGATCTTGGTCGAAGAATTCATCGAGGGCGATGAACTGACCGTCGGTATTGTGGGACATGAGCCCGGCGATGTGCTCGGGATCATGCGCGTACTGCCGCGTGACGAGCGTGCCGGCCCATTTGTCTACAGCCTCGACGTGAAACGCGATTGGCGGCGCCGGGTGCGCTACGAGTGTCCCGCGCAACTTTCGCGATCCGACACGCACGCGGTCCGCCGCGCCGCACTGAGCGCCTGGCGCGCGCTGGGGTGTCGCGATGTCGCCCGGATCGATTTTCGCCTGCGGGATGGCGAGGCGTATTTCCTCGAGACCAATCCCCTGCCCGGCTTATCGCCCGAGTCGGGGGACTTGGTGCTACTGGCTCAAGCGA
>DASZPI010000501.1:0-6570 GCA_035550355.1 Pirellulales bacterium | reverse complement strand
GAACAGTGAATGCAGCGGTGCGGGTACGCTATCATACGTTTGAGGCGTTGGGGCGTGGAAGGCTGAAACAAAGTGAAGGGACGATGAGACGCATCTATTTCGGTGTCTGCGCAATGTTTGGCTGCGGCGCGATCGCCGTGTTCTCGATCGCTAACACTCCGGCCGCGAATCCGCGGGCCGATCGGCCCGAAAACCGCGCGATGTACAATGCCAAGGATGCGAAAAACATCGTGCTTGACCCGCCGCCGCCGGCCGTCGACCAGGATTACACACCTTACGGTATCTATCAACAAACCGCTCCACGGCCTGATCCGGTCGAGCCGCGCGTCACCACACTCCCTTTGACACTCGAACCGGGGGCGAGGATCGCGCTCATCGGCAACACCCTTTTCGAACGATCTGCCGAGTTTGGTCATTTCGAGGCGATGCTGCACCGCAAGTTTCCGCAGCACAAGCTGGTCGTACGCCACCTGGCGTGGAGCGCCGACCAAATCGACCTGCAACCGCGACCATCAAATTTTGCTGATACCGAGCAGCACCTGACCCACGAGCGTGCCGACGTGGTGATTGCTGCGTTCGGGTTCAACGAATCGTTCGCCGGTCCCGGCGGGCTCGACGAGTTTCGCCACGACTTGGCCGAGTATCTCAGCGATCTGAAGTCGAAAGCGTACAACGGCGTTCGTGCGCCGCAGGTTGTGCTTGTTTCACCGAT
Organism: Pirellulales bacterium; assembly: GCA_035550355.1. Taxonomy (GTDB): domain Bacteria; phylum Planctomycetota; class Planctomycetia; order Pirellulales; family PNKZ01; genus DATAXP01. The sequence goes on along the minus strand of DASZPI010000501.1, from coordinate 5,858 downwards.
CGCGAACGAAAATGTGCCGCAAGTTGCCGCGGCCGACCTGAACAACCAGCGAATCGCGGCCTATGTCGACGTCATGCGCGAGGTGGCCGGCCAGCAGCAAATCGCGTTCGTCGACGTGTTCGCGCCGACCGCCGAGGCGATGCGCACCACGCAGACACCGTGGACGTTCAACGGCATCCACCTGACCGAGGCGGGCGATCGGTCGCTGTCGGCCATCCTATTCGGCGGCATGTTCGGCCAGGAGGCGCCGCCGCCAGACGCAAAGCTCGTCGTTGCGATCGTCGACAAGAACCGGCAATTCTTTCGCCGTTTTCGCCCGGCCAACACGTTCTATTACACCGGCGGGCGGAACAAGGACTACGGCTACCTCGACTTCCTGCCCGCAATGCGGAACTTCGACATCATGGTCGCCAACCGCGACCAACGAATCTGGGATCTCGCCCAAGGCAAGCCGGTGCCGGCGCAGGTCGACGACTCGAACGTCCCGCCGCTGCCAAAGACCTTGCAAAGCCGTGGCGTGAACGAATGGCTGTCGGCGGCCGACGAACAGGCGGCATTCAAGGTCGACCCACGGTTCGAGGTGAACTTGTTTGCCGGAGAAGAAGAATTCCCTGAAATCGCTTGCCCGATCCAAATGCGCTGGGATGCACGCGGGCGGTTGTGGGTGAGTTGCTCGACCACCTATCCGCATGTCTATCCGGGTAATGAACCGGTCGACAAGCTTGTGATTCTCGAAGACACCAACGGCGACGGGCGCGCCGATAAGTCGACGGTGTTCGCCGACGATCTGCACATTCCGTTGTCATTCGAGCTTGGAGATGGCGGGGTGTATGTTTCGGAAATGCCAGCAATCACCTTTCTGCAAGACACCGATGGCGACGACCGCGCCGATGTGCGCAGGCCATTGCTCACCGGCTTCGGTACCGAGGATTCGCATCACGCGCCGCACGATTTCACTTGGACCCCCGACGGCGACCTGATCTTTCGCGAGTCGTTGTTCCACCATTCGCAGGTTGAAACGCCTTATGGCCCCGTGCGGCAGCAAAACAGCGGCTGGTTCCGCTACATGCCGCGGTCGCATCGGCTGCTGAGCTTCGGCAGCTTTCACAGCAGCAATCCTTGGGGTGTGACGTTCGACGATTGGGGCCAGCACATTGCCAGCCTTCCGGTGTACGCGGCGGCCTTCCATGCAATCGACCCACCGTATCCGCAGCAGCATCCAATTCCACGCGGGCTGCAAGGCTACTCAGGCGTCTGCGGGCACGAAATGGTCGACTGGGCAACCATGCCCGCCGAGCTGCGCGGACACATGATTAAGGTGCGCTACAAGCCGACGAACCGCGTGGAGATTCTGAAATGGCAAGAAGGCCGGTTCGGCTACAACGAAGAGTACGTCGGCGACCTGCTGTTCTCGACGAACCTCAGCTTCATTCCGGTCGACTTGCAGTTTGGTCCGCGCGGCGACTTGTATGTGTGCGATTGGTACAACCCCGTGAAGGGGCACATGCAGTACTCGCTGCGCGACGAGCGGCGTGATCGCCATTCGGGGCGCATCTGGCGAATCACGGCCAAAGGCAAGCCGCTGCAAGATCCGCCGGAGATTGCCGGCGCGTCGATCGGGGAATTGCTCGAGCTGCTCAAGCGACCCGAGTACCGCGTCCGCTTCTGGGCGAAGCGCGAGCTGCGCGAGCGCGATCGCGCCGAGGTGCGCCGCGCGCTCGATGCGTGGGTGGCAGCGCTATCGAGCGATGACCCACGCCGACGGCATCACCAGATTGAAGCGATCTGGACCTACCGGACGATCGGCGAGGTGAATGCTCCGTTGTTGCGCGAGCTGCTGGCATGCGACGACCATCACCCCCGCGCCGCGGCAACCCAGCAGTTGCGCTAATGGCATTCGCAGCTCAGCGACACTCCCAAGTTGCTACGGACCGCCGCCAACGACCCCAGCGCCCTGGTGCGCATGGAGGCGATCATCGCGGCCAGCTACATTGCCACACAGCCTGCGTTCGAGGCGGCGCTCGACGTACTCAAGCACCCCCGCGAAGGGCACCTGGCGTACGCGATCGTCTGCTCGCTGGGCTCGCATACTCTGCGGCCGTATTGGGAGGGGCAGCCGCGATACGGCATCGCCGCGCTGCTCAAGCAGGCTAATCGCGAGCTGACGATCAAGGAACCGAAGCCGACCGCGAAGGAGGCTGCGTTCGACAAGCAATCGGACCTCAAAACGGTGCCGATCGCCTGCGTTGCCGAGAAGATGTTGTTCACCGTGAACCAATTTGCGGTCACGCTCGGCCAGCCGGTAAAGATCGTGTTCACGAACCCCGATGCGACCGACCACAACCTGGTGATCGTGCGGCCCGATGCCTTGGCCGAGGTTGGCATGGCCGCCAACGAAATGGCCAAGGATCCGCGAAATGCCAGCGGCGACTTCATCCCGCCGAGCAAGAGGTCGCTGATCCTGCACGCCTCGCCGATGATCGGACCAACGCGTTCGATGCAGGCCCATGTGTTGCGGTTTCATGCGCCGCAGGAGCCGGGCGTGTACCCGTTCGTCTGCACGTTTCCCGGGCATTGGGTCGTTATGAACGGTTCGATGGTCGTGGCCCGAACGCCGGAAGAGGCGGAATCGATGCTCGCCGCCGCCTGCCCGCCGATCGTCAAGCAGTGGACGATGCGCGACTTTGCAAACTTCGCCGCCATCGCGCACAAGCCCGACGAGGCGAGCCTGGCGCGCGGCATGCAGGCGTTTGTGAAAGCGCGGTGCAACCAGTGCCATGTCATTGCCGGGCACGGTACGAACCTGGGGCCCGACCTGGCTGCATCGGTCAAGACGCTTAAAGGTGAAGAGCTATTGCGGCAGATTCTCGAACCATCGAGCAAGATCCATGAAAAGTTTCAGAACCAGCAGTTTGTGATGGACGACGGTCGCCTGGTGACCGGCGTGATCGTGAATGAAGACGATCGCGAGTTCCACGTGATGACCAGTCTGCTGGCACCGCACAACATCACGCGGCTTAAAAAGAGCGACGTCGACGAGCGCGTGCCGCAGAAAATCTCGCCGATGCCGGAGGGCTTGGTCAACGTGCTGTCTCGCGACGAGATTCTGGATCTGCACGTGTTCGTCGAATCGGGCGGGTACAAGCTGCCGCCGCACCTGTCGGGAACGCATGCGCACGGCGTCCCGTCGCAGTGACTCGGGCTTAGCCGCCGCGTCCACGCGGCGCTTTGGTGTACTCGAGGACCTGACCATCCTTCAACAATCGTTCGCGGAGCGCCGCATATCCAACGTCTTGTACTGCGCTGTTGGCGTCGATCGCCATCGCCGCCGCGGTGGCCGCCGACTGGCCGAGCACCATGAACACCGGCTCCATGCGGATCGATCCATAGGCCACGTGCGTTGAACTGACACACACGGGCACCAGCAGGTTTGCGCATTGCTCGCGCTTGGGCATCAGTGCGCCAAAGGCGATCTGATACGGTCCCTTGGTCGATACGCCGAGGTCGCCTTCGTTTTGCACGTAGCCTTCGGGGGTCACATAGCGCTGGCAGTTGTGCGAATCGATCGCATACGAGCCCATGCCCACACTCTCGGGCGTCGGACGCTTCTTGAGCAACTCGTGCTCGGTCATCACGAATTTGCCCACCATCCGCCGTGCCTCGCGCACGTAGATCTGATGCGACCAGTTGCTGTTGTCGGTGAACTCGTCTTTGGGCAGCCCCCAGGCGCTCATCGCGGTGCGCACATCTTCGGGCACGCGCGGATCGTTGGCGATGAAGTACATCAGCCCCTTTTGGTAAGTCTCGTGCTCGCGCAGGATTTCGCGGCGGCGCTCGTACGAGGCGTCGGGGTATTCGTAGTTGTAGCCGATGTTGTCGGTGCTGAACGGACCGTGGTTGTTCGTGTCGGTCTTGCCATTGGGCAGCGGATCGAACTTTTCAAACGTCTCGCGCCAGCCGGCGGCAAAAATCCGCGCCAGCAACTCGTACTGGCCGGGGTCGTAACCCTGGGGCTTGGCAAACGGGATGCGGTTCTCCGGGACGTTCGTCAGGCACATGCGGTAGCAATACGCCTGCACCCGATGGTCGGCGCTGCCGTTGGCTCCCGGCGGGCTGAGGCTGATCCGCGGCAGCAGACCGCTCGACGGTTCGCCAGGAGTTTTGTACGGATCGATCGGCGTTTTGAGCACGCCGAAATGATGCTTGTGGTGCAGTTTGCTCAGGTGCACGCCGGCGAGCTCCTCGCCGTACTGTGCCTGCCCTTCGCGCCCGACGGCGTAATCCACACCGGCGGCGGCCATCAGATCGCCTTCGTAGGTCGCGTCGATGAACACGCGGCCGCGGTAGGTGCGCCCGGCGAGCGTGGCGATCGACTCAATCCGCCCGTTGTTTTTCGCCACTCCTTTGGCGCGATCGAGCCATTGGTCGCGCTCGACCGGAATCTTGTGCTCGGCCACGAGCTCGTCGAACAGCGCCAGAGCCACGTGCGGCTCGAAGTTCCACAACGTGGGCCGATCGCCGTCTTCTTCCGGCTTGCCGCGGCCGAGCGTGTACTCGTCGGGCTTTTGCCACCGCCACGCATCGGCCTGTTGATAGTGCTTCCAAATGCGATGGTAAAACTCGCGGGCGATGCCGCCGACCGTGGACTTGTTGCCGCTGTCGGTCCAGCCCAGGCCACCAGAGCTGAGGCCGCCCAGGTGCTTGTCGGGGCTGACGACCACCACGGTCTTTCCCATCCGCGCCGTCTGCACGGCCGCGGCCACGGCGGCGCTGGTGCCGCCGTAGATGACGACGTCGTACACGGGCTCCGCCGCGGCGGCGGCGACGCGCGGAATCGCAAGCAAGGTGGAAAGCGCCAACAGCGCAACGATACGAGAGCGGGCAATGCGTGTGATCATGGGCGACATTGTCGTTGCCGCCCCGGCGCGGGTCAACGCGCCGGTCTACTCGCGCTGGAGCGTCGAGGCCTTCCGCACCAGGTCGATGAACTCGCCGCGGTAGCCCTGCAAGTCGGCCCCTTTGCCTTCGGTGGCCCACTCGAGCACCGTGGCATACGTGGCCGTGCCGGCATGCTCGCTGCCACGCAGCAACATACCGAACGCGGCAACCGAGGCGGCGAACTTGTAATCGCTGCCCATCGCTGCCCACGGCTTGCTCTCGTCAACCAGCGGCTTCTCGATGAGCTGGCTGTTGTCGGCCTCGGGCTCCTTGTACCGCAACTTCACCGTGAGCAGTTCGTTCGAGGTCTTGTCGTCGTTTCCAGCCGCCGCAACGGCCGGCCTTGGCTTGGCCTGGTACTTAAGCGGATCGACGCCCGGCAGCCCGGTATCTTCGCCGACCGGGGCGACTTCGTAGAGCGCCGTGACGGTGTGTCCTGCGCCAATTTCGCCGGCATCCTTCTTGTCGTTATTGAAGTCCTCGTGCGCCAGGATGCGGTTCTCGTAGCCTAGCAAACGAAACGCGCCGACGCGGGCCGGGTTGAACTCGATCTGGATCTTTACATCCTTGGCGATCGTGACCAGCGTGCCGGTCATCTGCTCGACGAACAGCTTGCGGGCCTCGCGCTCGTTGTCGATGTAGCCGTAGTTGCCGTTCCCCTTGTCGGCCAGCTTTTCGAGGGTCGAGTCCTTGTAGTTGCCCATCCCGAAGCCTAGGGCGCTGAGGAATACGCCGCTCTTGGCTTCCTTCTCGATTAAACGAACAAGCTCGTCCTGATTGGTGATGCCGACATTGAAATCGCCGTCGGTGCACAGGATCACGCGGTTCGTGCCCCCGGTGATGAACCCCTGGCGGGCGGTGTCGTAGGCCAGTTGCAGTCCCGAGGCGCCGTTGGTCGAGCCACCTGCTTCGAGGCGCTC
>DASZPI010000500.1:0-2483 GCA_035550355.1 Pirellulales bacterium | reverse complement strand
CCTGGGACTGCTCGCTTTGGGGGCGGTCGATTTACTCACCTGATTCAGACATAATGGCAGCCATGCCCCAACAACCTACACTCGAATCGATTCGCTCGAAGGTCATTGCCGGCGAGCGGCTGAGCTTTGCCGACGGCGAGTTTTTGTATCAACCGCAGGTGCCGTTGAACGAGGTCGGCGCGTTGGCCAACCTGGTGCGCGAGCGCAAAAACGGCAACGCGGTCTACTACAACATCAATACCCACCTGAACCCGACGAACGTGTGCATCTACCGCTGCACGTTCTGCGCGTTTCGCTCCGACCTGCGCGACCCCAAGGGATACGTGATGAGCGACGCGCAGATTCTCGAGCGCGGCCGCGAGGCGGTCGACGCCGGCTGCACCGAGATGCACATCGTCGGCGGTCTGCATCATCAGAAGAAGTACGACTGGTATGTGAACGTGCTGCGCATTTTGCACGAGGCGTATCCGCAATTGCACCTCAAGGGCTGGACCGCAGTCGAGATCAACTGGTTTCAACACCTCACCGGCAAGCCGATTCGTGCAATTCTCGAGGATCTGGTCGAGGCGGGGCTGGGCAGCATGCCGGGCGGCGGAGCGGAGATTTTTCATCCCGAAGTGCGCGACCGCATTTGCGAGCACAAGGCCGACGCGCGCAACTGGCTCGAAATCCACCGCACGGCGCACGAGCTCGGGCTCAAGACCAACTGCACCATGCTCTACGGTCATATCGAAACCGCGTTTCATCGCATCGACCATCTGGTGCGGCTGCGCGAACTGCAGGACGAGACCGCCGGGTTCCAGACGTTCATCCCGCTGGCCTTCCATCCCGACAACACCGGCCTGTCGCATATTCCCAAGCCATCGAGCCTGATGGACCTGCGCACGATGGCCATCAGCCGGCTGATGCTCGACAACGTGCCGCACATCAAGGCCTATTGGATTATGCTGGGGATCGGCACCGCGCAGGTGGCGCTCAGCTACGGCGCCGACGACCTCGACGGCACCGTGCGACACGAGTTGATCTACCACGACGCGGGCGCGGAAACTCCCGAAATTCTCTCGGTCGATGAAATCCGCCGCCTGATCGTCGAGGCCGGGCGCGAGCCGATCGAACGTGATACGCTGTATCGAAAAATCAATCGCGACGGAGCCCAGTGGCAAACCGGAGAAGCCATCACCAGCGCATGAGCCCACCATCCATGAAGATGCCGATTCTGTGTCAGAGAGTCTTTGCGGCTTACGTCCTGCTCGGCGTCGCGATTGGCGCGGCCGCCGATGCACCGCAAAAACCGACGGTCGCCAAGAAAGCTGCGCGACCGACCCCGACGCTGGCCAACGTGCCGTACGGCCGCGACGAACGGCAAGTGCTCGATTTTTATCGGGCCGAGTCGACCCGTCCGACCGCGCTTGTGCTGTTCATTCATGGCGGCGGCTGGGTACGCGGCGACAAGGAGGGGATGCTCAGCGTCGCTCCTTGCCTGGAAGCTGGCATTTCGATCGTTTCGATCAATTACCGCTACGTGCAGCAAGCGCAGCTCGCGGGAGTGAAGCCGCCGGTCGAGTGGCCGATCCACGATGCCGCCCGCGCCTTGCAGTTCGTGCGGAGCAAGGCGGCGGAGTGGAATATCGACAAGCCGCGGATCGGCGCCAGCGGCGGTTCGGCGGGCGCGTGTTCGAGCTTGTGGCTGGCGCTGCACGACGACCTGGCCGATCCGAACAGCAGTGATCCGGTGGCGCGCGAATCGACGCGCTTGTGGTGTGCCGCAGTCAGCGGCGCGCAGACATCGCTCGACCCGAAGCAGCTCAAGGAGTGGACACCCAACAGCCGTTATGGCGGCCATGCGTTCGGCTTCATGGACCCGAACGACCTGAAGACGCGCGACACGCAGTTCGACAAGTTTCTCGCCGCCCGTGAGCAATGCTTGCCGCTGATCAAGGAGTACTCGCCGTACGAGCTGGTCAGTACCGATGATCCGCCGATTTACCTGCAGTACACCTCGGCTCCGGCGCTCGGCCAAGAGCAGAAGGACCCCACGCATACGGCCAACTACGGGGTCAAACTGCAGGAGAAGCTGCAAAGCGTTGGCGTGGCTTGCGAACTTGTATATCCCGGCGCACCCGGCGTGCAGCATGCCCAGCCGTACCAGTTTCTGATCGACACGCTGCAGGCGACCAGCCGGTAACGGTTGTCGAGCGACTTTGCCGCAGGCGGCGACCTGGCCGACCTTGCCGACGGGGCAAACTTTGCGCGATATGCGCGCGGCGAGGGCAGCGACAGGCGTTCTTTAACGCCTGTATCGATCGCGCCCGTGCATGCTGCACCATGAATGCACGAAATGCCTGCAAAGCGCATTGTCGGCAATGAAGCGATCGTGGCGAAAGCGCCGAAATTGCAACTGCGCACACGTTGTGGTCGCTCTCCAGCGGCGACGCGTGCACCGGGCTAGCACCCTCGCAGACGAAGCACTATGCGATCCCACT
>DASZPI010000499.1:0-2711 GCA_035550355.1 Pirellulales bacterium | reverse complement strand
TCGTCAATCCAGCGCGGCAAATCGGCGCTCGTCAAGCGGGAATCCATCAGCATATGAGTCAACTCATGGGGCAAGTTATCGATCCAATGCGGCACGTCGGTCCGCAAATCGATTCGTCGCACTGTGGTCGTTGTGCCCACTACTTCGATGGAACACGCGCCTACCGTGTGTGCGCTGCCGCCGCCGACTGCGGCCAGGTAGCCCGCGACCGAGTTGTGTAGGACCAGATCGCATTTCGGCCGCCACGGTTCACCCGACGCCGCGCCCAGCCAGTCTCGCGCGAGCGCGCTGCGCATCGCCTCGCATCGCCCGGCGACCGCTGCGTCGAGCGGCTTCGTTCCGAAGGAATAGATCGTAAAGTTCGCCGTCTCGACCCGCCACCAGCAAGGTAGACGAGCGACACTCGATCGCATGCTCCGCTTCGACGACGCGCTAACCGAATGCGCGGCGAAGACCACCAGCACCATTGCCCAGATCATTGGAAACCACAAATATACGATCATGCGATTGCTCGGCTTCATCCCAACGTTCTCGATTGGCTAGAGCACGGTGCCGCCGGTCGCAACTGCTCGCGCCGCTGCATCGTTGCGATTAATTTCCAAAGAATCGACGATCTCGGTCACCGCGAGGCGATCGTCGTTGCCGCGATCGGTCGATGCGGCAGCGACCATGCAATCGAGTGCTACGTCGAGCAGATGTGCCGGAACCTGCAATTCGATTTTGAGCCGCTGCACAAAGTTCGCGGTCGACCGAACGCCTCGATCGCAAAGGGGCTGCTCGGATCGAGCGGTCTGATCGCGCACGCCGAACACTGCGAACTGCCCTATTCCTTGTGCCTTCAAGTCATCTTCGAGGCGACCGAGACGTTCGATCCCAATCAATGCTTCAACCTTGTACATGCACCACGCCCTGTTGTTGAAAACTCGGCGAGTTGGTTTCGCGACGATGCGTGGCAGGGGCCAAGCATCGTCGCAACCCATGTAGGCACCGTCGCCAGAATGGAAGTTCAATCGACAGCAGCGTGCTGCGTTGGTACTGGTAGTGAAACACCATTACCGGCAACTCGTCGACGACGGAAAGTTGTGTGCTTGCCCATTGGTAATGCGCCACGCGTTCGATGCGGGCATGTCCGAACACCCGATCGCGCCGCGTCGAATGCGCTGGCAAGTCGAGCGACTTCGGCGGCACCGCGGCCGGCCGTGTCACGGCGCCGTCGAACGGCCCGCCGGCGAACACAGCGCGGTAGGGCGATTCGTACGCACGCGCGAGAACGCGGTCGTTCGATGATTGTTTACAGCGAAGCATGGTATTACCCCATCAAGCATGCGAAGACCAAGTAGCCGATCAGGCCACAAAGTCCTGAGAATGGATAAAGATCAGCGACACTCAGCACCGCGACTTGCGAGTGCGAAGTGACGTTCCGTGTTATCGTGCGACGCATAGCTTTCTCCTCATGAACGACAACCCGAAGGTTGGAGGCCGATGGCGACCTCAGCGGTCGGATAAAAGCAATTGCCGCGCCAACCACGAACCAGGCCGCTTTGCCGGCAAAACCAGGCACTCACCCGCAGAGGGCGCGGACTCGACGTTGCATTTCGCACGATTGCGATTGCAACTTGCGCTGCGGGCAGAATCGATCGATGCCTGCGCTACACGGCCTGCGACACCGTATTATCGACGACGATCACGTCGACGTTGTGCAGCTTGCGCATCAACTGGTCGAGCATGGACTGCCCGAACAGGCGATGCAGCCACGAGCGATGCGAACGCCCCACAATGAGATGCGAAATCATGTACTCTTCGATGAATGCGGCGATCGTGTTCGGCACGTCGTCGCCCTTGAACTCCAACGCCGTTCCGCCCAACTGTTGCGCGAGCGAAAGGGTGTTCGTCACGTGGCGGTGTGTCGCGGCATCGACACGTTGAATCGTTTCCTGCGGCGTTTGCACGTAGATTGCATACCAGGGTGCATCGAATCGATCGGCAAGCCGCGACGCTTTGCGCAGCAAGACTGCCGGATTCGGGCTGCGCGAACTGATCGCGACCGCGACGCGCTCGCTATGCGAGGATTCACCGTTGGGCGTGTGGATTGATCGTTGACCGAGCCGGTGGGCAATTTCCTTCATTGCCAGCTCGCGCAATTGGTTCAGGTGCGTAAGCTGAAAGAAGTTGTCGAGCGCGGTCTGGATTCGCTCGGGCGAGTAGACTTTGCCGGCCTGCAAGCGCTCACGCAAGTCTTCGGCCGACACATCGACGTTGACCAACTGGTCGGCAGTGCCCACTACGTAATCGGGAATGCGTTCCTTGACGCGCACGCCGGTCGCTTGTTCGACAATGTCGTGCAGGCTTTCGACGTGCTGAATATTCAACGTGGACACCACGTGAATGCCCGCGCGCAGCAGCTCCTCGACGTCTTGATAACGCTTTGCATTGCGGCTGCCCGGGGCGTTCGTGTGCGCCAGTTCGTCGATTAGCACGACGGTTGGCTTGCGCGCCAAGAGCCCTTCCAAATCGAGCTCTTCCAGCGCCACTCCATGGTATTGGATCGAACGGCGCGGGATTACTTCCAGGTCGCCGATCTGTGCCGCAGTTTCCGCGCGACCGTGCGTTTCGACAATCCCGACCACGACGTCGATCCCCTGCCGCTTGAGTCGCTGGCCCTCGAGCAGCATTTCGTACGTCTTGCCTACGCCGGCGGCAAAGCCGAGATA
>DASZPI010000498.1:0-2255 GCA_035550355.1 Pirellulales bacterium | reverse complement strand
TGCATGCGCCGATTTCACGCGCGTATTCCGGCGCCCAGTGTGATCGTGCGCCCGGGCACGGCACACAGCGGCCGCGCGTCGACGGTCTCGAAGAATCCTGCCAAGCGCAGCTAACGCTGCTTATGGCAGCAGCCGGCGTTGGACGACGTCGGCCGGATACTCGAGGCGGCCATCGGCACGCACGACGGCATGGGGGTTCAGCGTGTAAGGACGCGCCGCCGTGCCAATGATGTCGCGGACTTCGATTCCGTGGGCGACCAGCGCGTCGGCAATCAACCGCCGGTGGCAACGCCAGGGCAGCGATTCGGAACACATGATTGCCGTGGGGCGATCCTCGGCCGAGCCGATCAGCTCCTGCAGCGCGGCGGCGAACTCGGGTGTCGCCATGTAATCGGCAAATGCCCGGAACGATTCGTTCTGCCAAAAGGTGTTGGGCGAATCGGATTGACCGCGACGCCGGCCTCCCAAATGGGCGGCATGCCGATAGTCAATTCCTGCCGCCGCGAGCCACGCTTGCATGGCTTCGCGATTGAAATGCGGCCAGCGCCGCGAACCGGGAAACCGGCGTACGTCGATCACCCGCCCGACGCCGTGCAATTGTAACAACCGGCAGAATTCGTCGGCCGGATGCGTCGAGTGGCCAATGGTGTAGATCGTCGTCGGCATGAACCGATCGCACGGCCTGGGTGAACGCGTGCTTCCTCAGGAGAACTGCGCACAACATTTAGCAAACTGCTTGCCGGCGACCGATAATCCCTTCCTGCCTCGGGGCATTTGATAGTCTCTGACAATCAGCTAACCTATTCTGATCGTGAAGCCTTGGAGATTTGACGTGAATTTTTCGTGCGTGGCCACCGGCGCGCGCCCTGCGCTGGCAATTCGAGCCGCTGCCGCGGGGAGTTGCTGCGCATGAAGATCGTTATGGCCGCCAGCGAGGCGGTCCCCTTTGCCAAGACCGGCGGCCTGGCCGACGTGGCCGGTGCGCTGCCTGTCGAATTGGCGAAGCTAGGCCACGAGCCCGTCTTGATCATTCCGGCCTATCGCAAAGCGCTCGACAGCGGCCAGCCAATCGAGCCGACCGGTCACGAATTCACGATCGCCATCGGCACCAAAAACGTGCGAGGCACGCTGCTGCACAGCAAGCTGCCGCATAGCGAGGTGCCGGTGTATCTGGTCCGGCAGGATCAGTATTTCGACCGTCCCGAGCTGTACGGCAGCGGCGGTTCTGACTACATCGACAACTGCGAACGCTACGCGTTCTTCTGCCGGGCGGTGTTCGAAGCGATCCGCTTGCTCGGCCTCAAGCCCGACGTGCTGCACGCCAACGATTGGCAAACCGGCCTCATCCCTGCGTATCTGAAGGCCGAGTACCGTGGTGTACCAGGATTCGAGCGCGTCGCCAGCTTGTTCACGATCCACAACCTTGCCTATCAAGGCCAGTTCTGGCATTGGGACATGCTGCTCACGGGCTTGGACTGGAAGTACTTCAATTGGCACCAGATGGAGTTCTTTGGCAAGCTGAACCTGATGAAAACCGGCTTGGTGTTCGCCGACGCGATCAACACCGTGAGCCCGCGCTACGCCGAAGAGATCCAAAGCTCGCCTCTGGGCAGCGGGCTTGAAGGGGTGTTGCAGCAGCGCCGCGATGTGCTCACGGGCATCATCAACGGCGTCGACTACAGCATTTGGAACCCGGCGACCGATCCGCACATCGCCCAGCAATACGATGTGAATACGTTTAGCGAGGGCAAGGCAGTCTGCAAAGCGGCGCTGCAGCGAGATTTTGGCCTGCCAACCGAGTCGGGTGTTCCGCTGTTCGGCTTTGTCGGCCGGCTGGCCGAGCAGAAAGGCATCGACCTGGTGGTGTCGGTCATGCAGGACTGGCTGCGCAACAGCCCGGCACAATGGGTGATCCTTGGCACCGGCGATCCGCGTTTTCACCAGTTGCTGACGACCATGGCCGACCGGTATCCGCAGAAGGTCTCGGTGCGGCTGACGTACTCCGATATGCTCGCGCATCGCGTGGAAGCAGGGGCCGACCTGTTCCTGATGCCCAGCCGCTTCGAGCCGTGCGGATTGAATCAGCTGTACAGTTTGAAGTACGGCACCGTGCCCTTGGTGCGTGCTACCGGTGGGTTGGCCGACACGGTGACCGACGTGACGCGCGAAACGCTCGAGGCGGGCACGGCCACCGGCTTCAGCTTCCGCGAGTACAGCCCGTTGGCACTTGCCGAGACGCTGGCCCGCGCCTGCCA
>DASZPI010000497.1:0-1907 GCA_035550355.1 Pirellulales bacterium | reverse complement strand
GGAAGCGTTGCTCGATGACCTCTTCGGTCAGTTTTGAGCCATGAAGTTGCCCGGCGTCGAAATACGCGCGCGCCACCGGCGGATTCGGGGCGATCAGTGTCCCCACAGCGTCGAACAGCACGGCGCGTACGCGATCGAGCGGCATCGGCAATCGCTGCCTACTGTGCCACGCGCGAGATCAGCCCCAGGTCGAGGCTGATGGCAAACAGCATCAGGCTCACCAGGAACACGAAACCCGCGTAGTGGAACGCCAACACGATTCGCTCGCTGACTGGCTTGCGGCGAATGCCCTCCAGGGCCAGGAACACCATGTGCCCGCCGTCGAGCACCGGAATCGGCAGAAAATTGATCACTGCCAGGTTGGCGCTCAGCATTGTCAGAAACAGCAAAAAGCTTGCCATGCCTTCCTTCGCCTGCCGATAGGCTTCGCCGGCAATCGCGCCCGGGCCGCCGATCATGCGCGGCGAGATTTGCCGCTCGCCCAGCTTTTGCAGGAAGCGATACACCAAAAGCAGCGAGCCGACCGTCTTGCGGCCGCCCAGTTGGAACGCCTCGCCAAGGTTCGACGCTTTCTGCGTGAACTGCATCGGCCCCAGGTTCAAACCGCGATCGACATTGAACCATTGGCTGCTTTCGACCGGTTGAACCTCGATCTTGCGTGTCTCGTCGCCGCTTTTCACCTCCAGCCGCACCTTGCCCGAATGGCCTTGCAGCGCCTCGGTGGCGAACACAACCCAATTCGGGCGACGGTCGAAGCGGATCGCCTCGTCCTCGCCGCGCGTCTCGCCGGCTTTCTTCTCTTCCTCGGTGGGCAGAAGCAACGCCGAGAGCACCTCATCGCCCGGTTTGATCTCGGCCTTGGACGCGGGGCTGCCTGGCTCGACGCGCACCACCTCGTTGAGCACCCGATAGGCAATGCCGATTTCGGGAATGGAAAGCGGCTGACCGAAGCCGATCGATTTCTCGAGCCAATCGGCGCGACGCAGCTTCACGTCGAAAGTCTTCTCCACCCGCTTGCCCTCGACGAGTCGGGCAATGCCAAGCTTCACCGTCTGGCCGACGCGGGTACGCAACTCCTCGGGGAGCATGATCGGATCTTTCGGCGGCTCGCCGTCGATCGTAAGCAGCTCGTCTCCGACTTCGACGCCTGCCTCGGCCGCCGGGCTGCGGGCCTGCACGCCGGCGATCGGCCCCAGCTTCATCACCAGACCCAGCGTTTTCATGGGGCTCGGAGGGACGACGATGTCGATCCTCTCGCGCTTCGCATTCGGGTCGTTGACCGGTTTATCGGCAGCGTCGTGCGGCTGGCGTTCGATCGTCAGGCTGACCTTGGCATTCGTCTTTTCGCTCAATGCCGCGTAAAGCTCGGCGCTGGTTTTGATCGGCTGACCGTCGATCGCCACGATGCGGTCGCCGCCGTCGAAGGGCGGGGTCGCTTGGGCCGCGGCCGAGAATTTCTGGGCCGGCTTCTCTTCGATCAGCGTGAGGTCTGAAGCCGAAATCATGCCGACCATCGGCACGCCCAAATCGCTGCTAGGGAACAGCGACATCGGAATCGGCTCGGCCTCGCCCGGGCGACGCACTTGAATCTTGATGCCGTCCTTCAGATTGCTCACCGGCACATCCTGGCGCAGGTCGCCGAACGTGGGGTTCTTCAGATCGCCGAGCTGGACGATTTCGTCGCCGGTGCGCAGTCCGGCGCGCCACGCTGCGCCGCCGGGCATGGTGCTGCCGACAATGCACGGCACTTCCTTGACGCCCAGCATGAACGCAACCACGGCCATCAGCAGTGCGAAGATCACGTTCATGATCACCCCCGCCGAGATGATCGCCATGCGCTGCGGGACACTCTTGGCCAGGTAGCTGCGCGGGTCGTGCTTGAACGTGTCCTCGGCAACGGGTTCAGG
>DASZPI010000496.1:0-13909 GCA_035550355.1 Pirellulales bacterium | reverse complement strand
TCGTGGGCATTTCGTCCGCCGTTTACACGCTGGGAGGGTTCTGGAACATGATGGCCGAAGGCGAAGTCGATCGGGCATTGGGCATCTACCGTTCGAGCCGCGCCATCGAGCGGCTGGAAAACCACGTGATTGTCTGTGGCTACGGACGCTTGGGGCGCGTGCTGGCTGGCGAGCTGAAGGCCGAGCACTGTCGACTGGTGGTGATCGATTCCGACGGCGAGCGCGTGACGCTCGCGGCCGGCGAGCACCTGGCGTACACCGGCGACGCCACTGAGGAAGAAGTGTTGCAGGCCTGTGGCATCGAGCGCGCACAGTCGCTGGTCACGGCGCTGCCGACCGACGCGGCCAACGTGTTCATCACGCTCACGTCGCGGAACCTGAACCCTAAGCTGCAAATCATCGCCCGCGGCGAATCAACCAGTAGCCAAAAAAAGCTGATGCAAGCTGGGGCGGATCGCGTCGTGCTGCCGGCAATCACCGGCGCGCAGCGTATGGCCGCGATGATCACCCGTCCCTCGGCCTTGGAGTTTGTCGAGCTGGTTGCAGGGCGCGCGGTAATGGACGTGGAGATCGACGAAATGACCGTGTCGCCGCAATCGCCACTGATCGGCCGCACGGTGGCGCAGACCGAAGCCCGTCGGCGACATGGCCTACTGATCGTCGCCGTGCGCCGCGAGCACGGTGGATTGGTGTTTAATCCAGACGCGGAGTTCGCGTTCGCCGCCGCCGACACGGTGATCGTGATGGGCAAACCGCCGCTGATCGCCAAGTTTCGCGAAGAATACGCCGCCAAGTGACAACAGGCCGTCTCCCTTCGGGAGAAGGCGGCCGAAGGTCGGATGAGGGCGAGGCGGCAGCGACGTCTGGTACCCGTAGTACCCGACTTTCCCTCACCCGGCTGCCGCCGCGGCGGCCACCCTCTCCAGAAGCGTGAGGGTTTTGAGCGTCACACCAGAATCTCTTTCACGACGTGCGCCTCTTCGACCCCCGTGAGCTTGGTGTGCAGGCCGCGGAACTTGTGCGTGAACCGCGCGTGGTCGATGCCCAGGCAGTGCAGGATCGTGGCGTGCAGGTCGCGCAGGTGCACGGGCTTCTCGACAATGTTGTAGCAAAAGTCGTCGGTCTTACCGTGCTCGATGCCAGCCCGCACCCCACCGCCGGCCAACCACACGGTGAACGCGCGGCCGTGATGATCGCGGCCGGCACTGGGGTCGCCGAACTTGCCTTGGCTGAACACGGTGCGGCCGAACTCGGTGGCGAAGATCACGAGCGTGTCGTCGAGCATGCCGCGCTGCTTGAGATCCTTGATCAGGGCCGCGGTCGGCTGATCGATATCGCGGCATTGATTGGGCAACTGGCGGGCCAAGGCAATATGCTGGTCCCAGCCGCGATGGAACAACTGCACGAACCGCACGTCGCGCTCGAGCAGGCGACGAGCCAGCAGACAGTTCGCCGCGTAGCTGCCAGCCTTGCGCACCTCGGGGCCGTAAGCGTCGAGCGTGGCGGCCGACTCGTTGCCGATATCGGTCAGTTCGGGGACACTGGTTTGCATACGGAACGCCATTTCGTAGGCATGCACCCGAGCGAGCGTTTCGGGATCGCCGAGTTCGGCCGCGCGCTCGGTGTTAAGCGCTGCTAGGTCGTCGAGCATGGCGCGGCGCTGATCGCGATCGGTGCCCGGCGGGTTGGCCAGGTAAAGCACGGGGTTGGCGCCGGGTCGCAGCCCCACGCCTTGGTACGACGAGGGCAAAAAGCCGCTCCCCCACAGCCGCGAGAAGATCGGCTGCCCCGGGTTCTTGCCGGTGCCTTGCGAGACCATCGCAACAAATGCCGGCAGGTTGGCGTTCTCGCTCCCCAAGCCGTAGCTAACCCAGGCGCCCATGCTCGGGTAACCCGGCTGTTGGTTGCCGGTGTTGATGAACGTGATCGCGGGGTCGTGGTTGATGGCCTCGGTGTGCATGCTTTTGATAAAGCACAGTTCGTCGGCAATTCCCTGCATGTGCGGCAGCAAGTCGCTGATCCACAGACCGCTGGTCCCGCAGCGCTTGCCAGCGGCTAACGGCGCGACCACCGGGTAGGCGCTTTGGCCACTGGTCATACCGGTCAGGCGTTGATTGCCTTTGACCGAGGGTGGGATTTCTTTGCCGGCGTGATCGACCACGGTTTGCTTGTAGTCGAACAGGTCGACATGCGAGCAACCACCCGATTGCATCAGGCACAGCACGCGCTTGGCCTTGGGAGCGAAGTGCGGCAGACCCTTGAGTCCGCCAGAGCCGGTGGATGCGGTGGCCGCCGCGGCCAGTTCGGAATGCATGAGCGAGGCCAAGGCGATGCCGCCGAGCCCGTTGACGCCTTGGCCAAGGAACGCGCGACGAGAGAGTTGCTGTTGAAATGCGTAGGCGGGGTTCATGGCATCCAGCGCGCTAGTTTCGGGTCACGGTTTCGCTGAGGTTCAATAACATTGCCGCCAGTTGCGACCACGCGGCATGCTCAGCCACGGGGATTGAGCGATTGCGCGGCGATTCGCCGCTGGCCAGGTACGCGCGGGCAGCGTCTTCGTTGGCTGCGTAACGCTTGCGCTCGCGGGCGAGCGCCGCGGTGAATACGCTCAACTCTTTGTCGCTGGGCAGGCGTGACAGACATTCATCGAACGCCCACCGCAGGCGCTCGGTATCGTCGCTGGCTTTGGTGATGATCCGCTCGGCGAATGTCCGGCTGGCTTCGACGAACTGCACGTCATTCAGTAGCACCAGGGCTTGCAGCGGCGTGTTTGTTGCCGGCCGGGCGACGGTGCACACTTCGCGGTTCGGGGCGTCGAAGGCGGCCATGTTCGGCGGCGGAGCGGTGCGCTTCCAATAGGTGTACAGGCTGCGGCGATACAGTTTCTCGCCGTGATCTTGCACAAAGGTCTGCGCGGTCGCCGGCGTGCTGCCGTAGTGGCTGATCTCGCGCCACAGGTCGCCTGGCGCGTACGGGTTCACGCCCGGTCCGCCGAGCCGCGGCACGAGCAGCCCGCTGGTCGCCAGCGCCGCGTCACGGATCAACTCGGCCGAAAGCCTGAACCGCGGCCCGCGAGCCAGCAGCCGGTTCTGCGGATCGTGCTCGAGCAGCGCAGGCGTTGTCACCGACGTTTGCCGATAGGTGGTCGACAATACGATCATCCGCACCAACCGCTTCACGTCCCAGCCGTGTTCGACAAAGTCGACCGCGAGCCAATCGAGCAGTTCCGGGTGCGTCGGCACCTCGCCCTGGGCGCCGAAGTCGGCCGGCGTGCGCACGATGCCGGCGCCGAACAGGATTGCCCAAATGCGATTCACCGCCACGCGCGCCGTCAGCGGATGACCGGGCATGGTAAGCCACTCGGCCAGCGCCAGGCGGGTGTTTGCGGCGTCATGCAATTCGGGCAAGGCCCTCGGGGTGCCGGCGGTGACTTTGTCGCGTGGCTGCGAGTAGTCGCCGCGGTTGAGGATGAACGTGTCGCGTGGCTTCTCGGCGACGTCCATCACCATGGTCGGAAATGCCTCGGTCTGCACCGCGAGCCGCTCTTCGAGGTTCGCGATCGCCGTGCGTATCGTGCGGGTTGCCTCGGCGTGTGCAGCAAAGTATTCGCGCAACGCGGCGCTCTGCGCTGGCGTGCGCTCGGCCGGCGAGGTTTGCACGATCGCGATCATGTCGGCTGGCAGTGGGCTGCCATCGTCGTGTCCGGTGAGTGCGAAGATCGCAAACTGCGCCGCAACCAGCGACTTGCCGTGACCGAAGTTCAGTTGCACGGTCATGTATGGCGCGTCGACCGCCGACAGCGGCTCGTCGAACATGGCGGTCAGATGCACCGGCCCATCGAACGCCGGGTCGGGCGACCAGCCACTGTCGTTACGCGGATCGAGGCAGCCGGTGGGCGGATACGCACCCTGCCAAGTGTTGGCCGTCACACGCTCGATGCCCAACAAGCGATACAAGTTCACCTGGTCGCCGGGTACCGCCTCGGCGCTGGCAGAAATTGACGTGAGGACGAAGTTGCCTTTGACGTCGTGCGGCGGCGGTTCGCTGGGCTTGGGCTGCCCTTTGCGCGGGCGGCGCTCGGCCGGACCGTAACCCCAGCCCCCCTGTGGCATCTCGGCGTCGGGATAGAACACCACGCGCAGGCCCGTGATCGGCCGCGTCGTGGCTGGCAGCTTCATCGAAACATCGTACGCGGCAAGTTCCGCGGCCTGCGTGATATTGACGCGGCCGTTGGCGATCTCGAAACCATTGCCGCGATTCGGTGTGCTGACCTTCAACAACTCGGTTTCCAGCAGCCGCATCCCTTTACCGCGGCGAGCCAACTCACGCTGCTGCTGTTTTTCCCAGGCGGCGAACTGCTTGGCGTTGGGATGCGCCAGTTGCTCGCGCAGCCGTGCGAGCTCGGAGGCGACTTGCCTTTCTTCGCCGGTGCGCAGCACGGTGTGCAGCGGCTTGTAGGGGCGCGGATCGACACCGCCGTTACCATCCAGGCCGACGTCGCTGACGGTATTGAAGTAGGCGAACAGCCGGTAGTAATCGCGCTGCGTGAGCGGATCGTACTTGTGGTCGTGGCATTGGGCGCAGCCGAGCGTGAGCCCCAGCACCGCTTCGCCGAGCGTCTTCACGCGATCGGCGTTGTAGTTGACCAGGTTTTCCTCGGGGATCGTCCCGCCCTCGTGCGTCACCATGTTGTTGCGCTGGAAGCCGGTGGCGATCAGCGAGGCGTCGTTCGCCCCGGGCACCTGGTCGCCGGCAAGTTGCTCGACGAGAAATCGGTCGTACGGCATGTTGCTGTTGAACGCGGCAATCACCCAGTCACGCCACAACCACTGGTGGCGGCCGCCGTCGATCGAAAAGCCATTGGTATCGGCGTAGCGCGCGGCATCGAGCCAGTCGAGCGCGAGCTTCTCACCGAAATGCGGGCTGGCCAGCAAGCGATCGACAAGCCGTTCGTAAGCGCCCTCTTGCTGATCGTTGACGAACGCTTCCACCTCGTCGGCCGAAGGGGGCAGGCCCGTGAGGTCGAGCGTCACACGGCGAACGAACATCCGCCGATCGGCCTCGGCACTGGGTTTCAGCCCCTCGGTCTCGAGCCGTGCCAGCACAAAGCGATCGATTGGCCCGCGCGGCCAATCGCTGCGCTGCACCGCCGGCAACTCCGCCTTCACCGGCGGCACGAACGACCAATGGGTCGCATACTTGGCCCCCTCGTCGATCCAGCGGCGCAGTTTGGCCTTTTCCTCGTCGGTCAACTTGAGGTTCGATTTCGGCGGCGGCATCTGCTCGTCGGGATCGGTGCTGGTGATCCGCAGCCACACCTGGCTTTCGGCGGCGTTGGCGGGAATGATCGCCCGTGTGCCGTCGCGATCGGCCATTGCCGAGTCAGGTTGATCGAGCCTAAGGTCGGCCTCGCGCGATTTCTCGTCAAACCCGTGACATGCGAAGCAGTTCTCCGACAAGATCGGGCGGATGTCGCGATTGAAATCGAGCAGTCGCTCGGCGAGCGCCGGCCGTGCGAGACCAAACAGGACCACCGAAACGAGGGCAACGCGGGCGCGAATCATAGTCGTGCGAGTAGGTGAGCCGGCAGGCGTGGCAGCTCCTCTAGTATACTCGGTCCGATGGGTCTTCGCCCTAGGAGCAGCGTGATGACGGTCCGCACAACGATTCTAAAGTTTCATCGCTGGCTGGCGCTGTTGGCGACCGTGCCGCTGATGCTCTTGGGGCTCAGCGGATCGGTGGTCACGTTCGAGAACGAAATCGATCGGGCACTCAACCCAAAGCTGTGGCTTGTCGAGACAAGTGGCGAACCGCTGGCACGTCAGGCACTGCTCGACGGCGTGCAGCGAGGATTTCCTAACGACGCCATTGCCGCGCTGCGCTTGCCGGCAGGCGACGATCGGGCTGTCGAGATTGCACTCCGGTCAGGAATGTTGGTGTACGCGGACCCGTACACCGGCGACGTCCTTGGAACACGTCGTCGCAATGAGATCGTCGCGGCGCGGATCCATCAGTTCCACACCAACCTGCTGCTGGGCCCGCCGGGAAGCTGGATTAACGGCATGGCCGCCTCGGTGCTCGTGTTGCTGTCGCTGAGCGGGTTGTGGCTTTGGCTGTGGCCGAAGACGGCTGCGATTCGCTGGCGGGGCTCGGGGCGACGATTCTTCTACGACGCGCATAGTGCCACGGGGCTGTACGGCGCCGCGCTGTGGATCATCGTTGGGTTCACCGGCGCGATCATGAACTTCGAAGCGATCGCACAGCCCGCGTTGTACTGGCTCACGCGCACCCAGGGCGTCGATCCGCCGCCCTTGACCTCCGCAGATGCGAACGATGGCAGTGCGCTAGCGGCCGACGAAATCATCGACGCCGCTCGCGATGCGCTGCCCGGGGCAGCGGTTACCTTGCTGTCACTACCAAAAAAGAGCGACGACGTTTTCGTCGTTTACATGAAGTTCCCCGAGGACCGCACTCCCGCCGGGCGCAGCCGGGTGTACGTCGATCAGTATTCGGGCAAGGTGTTGTGGGTCACCAACACCCGCACCGTGCCGTGGGGCGTGTGGTTGTGGAACCAGCACCGGGCGGTACATACGGGCGACCTGTTCGGCTGGCCCTCGCGACTGTTGATCTGTGCGGCGAGCCTGCTGGTGGCGGTGCAAACCGTCACGGGTTTGGTCGTGTGGTGGCAAGCGCGGCGAGCGCGCGGCAAAGCTCCGCTTTCCCCTCGCGGCCAACGAGAGACCGCGTAGCCCTCACCAGCGCACGCCGCCGTTGAGGTAGAAGCCGTCGACCGAGAAGTTGCTCAGCACGTGGCGCACGCTGCCGCTGGAAAGCGAGCCGATCTGCAGCCCCAAGATGTTCTCGTTCGTTTCGTAGCCGGCAAATGGGTTCGAGTACCAGGCCGCCATGTAGCCGCCGTCGATGTTCACGGTCAACCCATTGCGCAGCGTACGAACGTAGCCAATGCCCAGCTTCGCGTTGACGGCTGGCACCACGTGGAAATAGGGTGCGCTGCCGATCCACTCTTGGTTCAACGGGATGCCGATGCTGGCTAGCCCCGGCCCGGTTGCCGCGAACTGGTACTGCGCCGGCTGCGTCTGGCCAATGAGCAAGGCGCCTGCCAGTTGGCCGTTGAAACGAAAGCCTCGCGCCGTGGTGTAGGTGCTGTCGAACCCGAGGCGCGGCCCCACGCCGGCGAAGGTCGACGTTTGGTTGAACGACAGGTACAACGGCACATTGTCGGGGAACGTGGCGCCGGCCGGCGGGGCGCCGCCGAAGAATGACGAGATGATCTGTTCGCGCAAAAAGGAATAGCTCAGACCGCCGAGGAACCGCACGCTCACGCGCCGACCAAAGTTCACGTACTGCCCAAAGTCGAAGTTCGCCGAGTCGTAGGCGAACGTTGCCTGGCCCGAAGCCGACACCAGTTTGCCGACGCCGGTTTTCGAGTACAGCTCGGCGTAATTATCGGCGGTCGGCGGACCGGTTTGGCTAAACGGCGAGATCCATTGGCCGTCGCTTTGCGTGACCGTTTCGTACTGCTGGGTCATCGTGCGCAAGTGCTGCCAGTTCATCTGGAAGTCGCGTCCGGTGCCGTTGAAGGTGTAACCGGCGCCGACCTCGAACCCGGGCGTGTACGCGGGGTGCAAGGTCTCGACGTTCCAATACGGCGTGGCCAGCGGCACGGGCGACGTGAAGTTCTTCTCGTTCGTCAGCACCGCGTAACCCAGGTTGTCGGCCCCGGGGCGGAGAAACAAGATGCCGGCGTGCAGTTGCAGCGATCGCGGCAGCGCGGGTACGCCAACCGTCACCGGAAACATGGTCGCCTGCGGATACACCGTCCCGTCGATCGGGGCGGTCATTGGCTCGGGTTGCGAAAAGGCCGTATCGGCCGGTTGCGGCGGCATGCTGGGTTGCGGCTGCCCGGCGCTCGGCGGTGGTGTCGCGACGCCGAAGGGTGGAATGGGCGGCGCAATCGGCGGAGCCATCGTCCCATCCGGCGGAGACAAGAGCCGATCGGGCGTGAGCATCATCGGCGCGTTGAGCCTCGGCTCATCGGCCGCCAACCGTTCCATCCCCAGGCCGCCGGACCATGCTGCCATCGCTAGCAGCCATGCACGCCAGTTTTTCATTACCGGTCTCCCCCCAAAAACGGCTTCGCTCAACAATGCATGCGATCGGCCGGCCGTCCAGCGCGTCGACCACTCCATCAAGCTCGGCTGCGGAGCGACCGGAGAATCAGCGCAATCGCCAAAATCGCTGCGCGGCGGAAAGTCAACCAGTGATCGCCGAGCCGGGCGCGACACTTGACGACGCCCTCGGCATGCGTTCGATTGGTCAGAACCGAACCCGGGGTGCGGCCAGCCCCCCTGCTTGCAGCGACCTTCGAAGGGCCATCGCCGTGGACCTCGAACTCACAACCGTCAGCCGTGTGACCGTGATCACCGACGCCACGCTCAAGAACGAAGTGATCGCCGAGTGCCTTCGCTTAGGCGCAAATGGCTACACGTCGTGGCCTTGCGATGGCAAAGGCGAGCACAAGATGTTGCCCGACTTGTTTTCGTCGAACGCCGGGGGCGGCACGTACCTTGAGTTCATCGTGCGCCCCGAGGTCGCTAAGCAGATCATCGCCTACTGCGCCGGGCCGCGCTTTCGCAGCCATGCAATGACGGCCTACGAAATGACCATCAACGTGTCGAAAAGCGACAGCTTTTGACGGCGTACGTACTAGTTTTCCCGCGGTTTTTCCGCCGCGCGCTCGTTTGATAAGCAAAGCTTAGATTACGAACGCGGGCGCGGTGGTCGAATACGTCCTGCGGCGAACCGTCAACGATTGGAGGGTCCGATTCCGAGGCCCTAGAATCGTTTCGTTCAGTAGGAGATTTACCCACAAGGTCGTTCCACGGAGGGTGTGTCACCAAACATTGTTTAGCGAGGTCTCTCATGAGCAGCGATTTGCAAACCCCGTTTAGCCATCCAGTCTTTGGCGCCGTGCGCGACGAGCTTCAGCGGCTGCGCCATCACGGCGTGTGGTTCATCGTGCTGGGAGTCCTGTTGGTTGTCGCCGGCACCGCGGCGATTGTCGTTCCGGCGGTTACGGTCGGCACCACGTTCGCCGCTACGATTTTTCTGGGCGTGCTGCTGATGGTCGCCGGCGTGGCCACGATCATCAATTCGTTTTGGGTCGGCCAATGGAGCGGCTTCTTCCTGAACCTGTTGGTCGGCATTCTGTACCTGGCGGCCGGGTTCATCATGACCGAGAACCCGGTGGTCTCGGCGGTCACGCTCACCGTGTTTATTGCCGTATCGTGGATCGTGCTCGGGGTGTTCCGAATCGTCAGCGCATTGACGATCCGCTTCGGTCAATGGGGCTGGGCGCTGTTAAGCGGAGCGATCACGACCATCGCCGGCGTGGTGATCTACCGTCACCTGCCGTTCGACGCTGCCTGGGTCATCGGCTTGCTGGTCGGCCTCGAGATGCTGTTCAACGGCTGGACCTGGATCATGCTGGGCACTGCCCTGCGTCGGATTCCCAAGGCCAGCACCTGAAAACCGTTCGTCCCTCCCTCTCCCCCTTCGCGGGAGAGGGCAAGGGACGACGCAGGTATACCGCCGAGCGCAATGCTACCGCCTCGACGGCGAGTTGCGTTTGTTCCGATTCGATGGCTTCCGTGTTCGCAGCGGCTCTGCGCGATCCGTAACGGCCGAGTTCGCCGGCGCATTCACCGGCTGACCCGATTGCTCCTCAATTGTCGCGAGGGGCCGCACCGACTCAGTCGCCGTGATCGCTGCACGCAGCTCGGCGAGGAATTCAGGCACGACAACGAACGGGTCGTATCTTTGACCGGCGGCCGAGAGCGTTTCGATCGGCAAGTAGCCGCGATAGCCCGCTTGACGCACGATCGTGAGTAGCCGCGTCAGGTCCGTGCGCACTTCACTGCTTGGCGCGACCGGGCTTTCCTTCACCTGCCAGTTCACCGCGTAAGGCGCCACGGCAGCGATGTCGGCGTACGGATCGTCCGTCTTATAGTACCCCGTATCGACGATCGGACCGCACCAGGGTGAGTCGACCCGAGCGATCAGGCGCAGATGCTCGACGCCTGTTTGCAGGAAATCACCATGATTCTGCACACCGACGATCACGCCGTACTTCTCGCCATGCTCGGCACACGTCCGCAGATCGTCGGCGATCCAACGTTCTACGTCGTCGCGCGACACGCCGGGAGCAACGGTCTGCCAGGTCTGCGATTTCATCTGCGTATCGGCGAACACGCGTAGTACCGGCGCACCTAGCCGCGCCGCCACCTCGACCCACTGGCAGATGTGCGCCACGCTCGCGGCACGCACTTCGCGGTCGGCAGTTGTCAGGTGATTGCGCACTCCCGTGCCGCTGATGTCGATACCCGACTCGAATGCGCGACGCTTGAACTCGTTCACGTAGTCGTCGGCAGGGGCGGCAGGATAACCAGGAAAGAAATAGCCGGTGGCATCGAGCCCGTCGAATCCGTGCAGCGCACAGAAGTCGATGAGCTTCATCAGCGTCATCGCCGAATCGCGTCCTTTGGCGGCGTCGTTGAGGAGCTTGCTGAATGAATACGCATTCAGCGCAGCTTTGATCCGCGGGGGGCCGGCACGCACAATTGGTCGCAGCGCCGCGCGGGCCGGCATCGGACCAGCCGCCTGGCAAATCGCCGCTGAAAGTCCGACAGCCCCGGACCGCACGAGCAACGCACGCCGGTTGAATCGGGATATCATGCGGTCCCTTCTTCAATGATTTTCAACTGCAAGGAAACCCCGTAGGATCGTATCTGCCGGCGCGAGTAAACAGAACTAGTTTTCGCGGTTCCGCAATCGAAGTTTCCAGCCGGTCGTACATGATGAGCTATTACACGCGCTGCGTGCGACCGTTTTTGTTTCGGCTCGATCCTGAGCGTGCACATCATCTGACGGTCGGAGCATGCCGCTTGGCTGGGGCATTAAGTCCGCTGCGCGCAGCGGCTGGACGTTGCTTGACGTTCGACAATGCCGCGCTTCGCTCGGTCGTGGCCGCAATCGAGTTTGCAAATCCGATCGGGCTGGCTGCCGGTTGGGACAAGAGCGGTCGAGCGCTTGCGATGCTCGGGCACATGGGTTTCGGCCATGCCGAGATCGGCTCTGTCTCGGCCGAGCCCTCGGCGGGCAACCCGCGGCCGCGGCTATTTCGCTTGCCGCGCGATCGTGCGATCGTCGTGCATTATGGTGTTCCGAACGACGGCGCAAGCGCGGTTGCCGATCGTCTGGATGCTCTGGGCCCGCGATGCATGCCGATCGGTGTAAACCTGGTCGCGACGAATCGCGGTCTCGCAGGCCCCGAGCTGACTGACCAGGAGATTGTCGCCGACTATGGCCGTAGCGTCGAGCGGATGCACCGGCGGTGCGATTACTTGATGCTGAACTTAAGCTGCCCAAATGCCAAGGACGGACGTGATTTCTTTAGCGAGCCGGCGAACATAGCGCGGCTGCTGGAGCGACTTGCACCGTTGAAGATCGCGATTCCCGTGTTTTTGAAGATTGCTCCTGTCGACGATCCAGCCTGGTTGGCGCGCATTGTCGAAATTGCCGATCGGTATGCGTTTGTCCGCGGCTTCTCATTCAACTTGCCGACAGGCAAGCCCGAGGCGAACTTGCTTACGCCGCGCTCGGTGTGGCAGCAGTGGCCCGGCGCAGTTTCAGGCAAACCGGTCGCAGCGCACATCAACCGTTGCATCGGTGAACTGTATCGCCTGCTGCCACGCGAGCGGTTCGTGATCATCGGCGCCGGCGGAGTGTTCACCGCCGACGACGCCTACGAGAAGATCAAGCTCGGAGCAAGCTTGGTGCAACTCTATACGGCGCTGGTCTACGAAGGACCAACCCTCGCCAAGCGAATCAACGCAGGCTTGTGCCGGCTACTAGAGCGCGACGGCTTTCGCAACGTTCGCGACGCCGTCGGAATTGCAGTACGTTGACCGACCGATTCAGTTCCGCTCGACGATCCAAACGTTCCGATACTGCAACGGGTTGCCGTGGCCTTGCAGCAGCAATGGCCCGGGTGTGCCTTCGGGCTCCTTGCGGCTGCCCCCGGTCGGGCCGTCGATTTCCAGATTGTCGTGAATCACAATGCCGTTGTGCCGGGCAGTAATCCTCGCGTTCTTCACCTTCTGGCCATCCTCAACGACCGCGTTCGTGAAGTCGATATCGTAGGTCTGCCAAGTTAACGGCGGGAAGCACATATTCACTTTCGGCGCTGCCTTGGTGTAGATGCCGCCGCATTCGTTGTTTAGCCCTTCGAGCCCGAAACTGTCGAGCACTTGCACCTCGTAATGATGCACCTGGTAAAAGCCGCTGTTGCCCCGGGCTTGTCCGCGGGCATCAGGACGGAAGGGCAGCATGAACTCGAGATGGATCGTGTAGTTGTTGAACTTTCGCTGGCTCTTGATGTCTTTGCCGTCGGTGTTCAGCCAGCCCGTCTTGGTATCAAGGCGGCCGCCGATCCACTCGTCGGTGTTCGAGCCGTCGAAAAGCACGATCGCGCCTTGCGGCGGCTTGGCGCCCAGCGTGGGGCTTGCGCGCGTGACGCGCGCCATCGTCCACTTTTCACCTGTGGCGGTGTTGATTGTCATGTACCCGTTCGCATCGATCGATCCTGTTAGCTTACGCTGGCCGTGCGGCGGAAATTCCTTGGTGGCCGAGAATTGCTCGGGCGCCTGGGCGAGATACGTCCGCGCTCCGATCGCGGGCTCAAACTGCACGCGATCGTCTTGAACACTGCCTTGCATGAGCGACTTGTCGGCTCCATTCCACCCGGCGCCCGGTAGCCCGCCTTCGAGCACGACCGCCTGAAACTGGCCGTTGCCCAAGGCAATCACTTGGGCACCCAGCGGTTCGCTGCCGTACTCGCCCTGAAATTTGTAATCGATCGGCAATTCCGGATCGTTGGCATCGGTCCACACAGGCGTCGGCTCAGCAAGTTTTTTAGCCGTGGGCTTCTTTACAGCAGGTTTGTTCGGCTCCTGGCCGGGCGACTCGGCGGCCCATGCGATGCAAATCGCGCCAATCAAAGACCGACTCAACGACGTGCGAATCATCTTTCACCTTCTCTCAACGCGGCGACAGAACGATGATGATTGCACTACAGCTACCACATTGCTGCACCAATAGCAAAGGAACTTGACTTCTTGGCCGAAGCCAGTCATTACGATCAGTGGCTCGCCATCGCAGCTGGCTGGGTGCGCTCGGTGATTTGCGCGCAGTCGCGAGGTAGCGTGAACTTGAACTGCGAACCGACGTCCGGTTCCGATTCGACCCAAATCTTTCCGCCGTGACGTTCGACCGTGGTCTGGCAAATTGCCAGGCCGACGCCGGTCCCGTCGTACTCGCTGCGGCTGTGCAATCGTTGAAATGGCCCGAAGATTTGCTGTCGGTACTGCGGCGCGATGCCAATCCCATTATCGCGCACGCCCAAAATCCATTCGCCGGCCTGGACTTCGGCGGTCAAATGAATCTCCGGACGACGGTCACGAACGAACTTGATCGCGTTGCCAATCAGGTTCTGGTATAGCTGCACCAGCAGGGTACGGTCGCCATGGACCGTTGGCAGCGGATCGCGCGAGATTTGTGCACTGGTTTCCTCGATCCGAATCGCGATTGCGTCGAGCGCCTGATCGGCGCATTCGTTGAGTGACACCTCCTCCCAGGTCATCGCGCCTCGGCCGGCACGCGAATAGGCCAGCAAGTCCTGCACAAGCTTCCGCATACGCCCAGCGGCATCGACAATGTAGTACAGATCCTTGCGTGCCGGCTCGCATAACTCACCGCCCAAATCTTGCTCCAGCAATTGGCTGAACGCGATGATCTTTCGTAGCGGCTCTTGCAGGTCATGACTGGCAAT
>DASZPI010000495.1:0-1792 GCA_035550355.1 Pirellulales bacterium | reverse complement strand
GGAGTACCCGCTCTGCTACTGGCTCGAACAACACGGCTACGACGTGACGTATTGTTCGAACCTGGACATGATCGATCCGCAATGTGCGCTGCGTGCGCGCACGTTCGTCAGCGTCGGACACGACGAGTACTGGGACTTGCGCCAGTACCAGGCTTGCAAGGCGGCGATCGACCGCGGCACGAACGCGATGTTTCTTTCGGGCAACTCGGTGTGCTGGGTCACGCCGTTCTCGCCCAGCAGCCGCGGCGCAGCGAATCGGATCATCACGCGTGCCGGCCGCTACGGCGGCATCCACCCTGACGACTCGCAGTTGATGCAGAACATCGAGTACCCGACCGAAGGCCCGACCGAAAAGCTGCTCATCGGCGCGCGCACGATCAACCCGTTCAACGGCGGCGGCGATTGGATCGTCACCAAACCCGAGCATTGGATCTTCGCGGGCACCGGCATGAAACACGGCGACTGCGTGCGCGGGCTCGTCGGCTGGGAGTTTCACGGCGACCCGGCCGACCTGCCGGGGCTCGAGGTGGTCGCCGAGGGAATTGCGCTGCGCGGCGGCGTGGCGCCCGCGCATTGGACCGCGACCATCTATCCCGGGCCGAAGAACAATGTCGTGTTCAACGCCTCGACGATCTGGTGGGCGCAAGGGCTCGCGTCGCCGCCCGGGCACATGCTGCCGTGGTCGCACGGCACGCGGCCGCACGGCCCCGATGCGCGTGTGCAACGCATCACGCAAAATGTTTTAGCCCGCGCCCTTGGCTAGCGATCGCCTGACTTTTTTGTCAGCACGCGATCGTGGTTCGATTCGAGGCACGGCGATTGCTCAAGGCGACGCACGGTCATCGAACGTCGATGGCGCAAAGATCGCGTGAGCGCGCGCTTACATGCGGAGGGACGACGTCGCTTTTGTGGGCATGTCGTGCACAGAAACGCGCCGGTGTGCGAAATAGCTCGCCGAGTTTCGAGCTCTGAAAAACTGCTCCGAAACCTCGGCGGTTGCGATTTTTTTCGGAATTGGTGAACCAGTTCTTTCTTGCGAGTCAAATCCGGCGACACTATGATCGCGCCGTCTGCTGTGTAGGAGTTTGTAACAAAATTGTGATTCACGTGTGCAGTTTTGCGCGGGCAAGTGGCCGCTGTTGCTGCGAGACTCGCGCTGACAAACGACAAAACTCTAGGGGTGGATTTCCAGGTGCAGTGGTCGCAGCATGCGACGACGCGGGTCGGCGAGTCGAGTGGGAGCATCGTTCGCCGAGCCGCTTTGGGGTAAAGACTGCCAGAGGTGATCGCACTCCAGTGCGCGTCGCTTCGCTTGGACAACTTGCCGCCGCGGTGGTTCCCGGTGCGTCTTAGAACGACGGTCGCCGGCCGTGGCGTGGAGCAAACTGGAAATTGAGCGTCATCAGCGGACACGTTTCTTCGCCGGGTGATCTGCTCGTGCGGAGCAACATTTCAATACCATGAAGTACAACCTCGAACTCGACGGGATCGGCGATTCCGCCGCCCGGCAACTCACGATCGCCGATATCACGCCGCCGGCCGGCGGCTCGGCGGTGGCGACCCCGCAGGTCGCCAGTTCGGAAGCCCAGGCTGCCGAGGCTTACAACCTTCCTGAACGCGCCACGCTCTCAGACATCCGCTACATCGCGCGGAATTTTTTGACCAGTGCGCCGCTGGCCCTGTCCGACCTGGTGGCGTTCGCCAGTTGCCTGGTCGTCGTCTCGGTGGCCTGCTCGTGGCTGAATCCCGCGTTCGAATCGTACGTTTCCAAGTGGTGGCTGCCGCTGATCTG
>DASZPI010000494.1:0-1700 GCA_035550355.1 Pirellulales bacterium | reverse complement strand
GCCGGGTCATGCCGACGGGACGATCACGCTGAGCCTCGGCTACGGCCGCACTCACGCCGGCCGAGTGGGTGGCGACGACAACACGACCCTGGGCGCGAATGCCTACGCACTACGCACTGCCGACGAACCGTGGCGAGCGCGCGGTTTGAAAGTGACCGTCGCGGGCGATCGCCAGTTGATCGCCTGCACGCAGCAACACCATGCCATGGAGAATCGCGCCACGGTGCGCGTCGGCACGCTGGACGAATTTCGAGCATCGCCGCATTTTGCCGGCCAACACGATCAAGTCCGCGACCAGGCAACGCGGCTGCGCTCCCCGGAGCCGCTGACGTTTTATCCACCGTTCGACTACGAAGCTCCCAAGGCGAAGTGGGGCATGTCGATCGACCTCTCGGCGTGCATCGGCTGCAACGCGTGCGTCGTGGCCTGCCAGGCCGAGAACAACATCCCAGTGGTCGGTAAAGAGCAAGTGAGCCGTGGTCGCGAGATGCACTGGATTCGCGTCGATCGTTATGTGCACGGCACTGCGGAGCAGCCCGACGGGTTCTACTTCCAGCCGCTGCCGTGCATGCACTGCGAAAACGCCCCGTGCGAGTACGTGTGCCCGGTCGAGGCAACCGTGCACAGCGCCGAGGGGTTGAACGACATGATCTACAACCGCTGCGTCGGCACGCGGTTCTGTTCGAACAACTGCCCCTACAAAGTGCGTCGATTCAACTTCCTGGCCTTTGCCGATTTCGAGACAGAAGTTCGCCGGCTGCAATACAACCCCGACGTCACGGTGCGTTCGCGCGGCGTGATGGAGAAGTGCACGTACTGCGTGCAGCGCATCCGCCATGCCGAGATCGGAGCGCAGGTCGACCAGCGCCCTTTGGCCGACGGTGAGGTGCTGACCGCTTGCCAGGCGGCATGCCCCACGCGCGCGATTGTGTTCGGCGATATGAACCTGGCCGGCAGCGCGATTGCCGGAGCCAAGGGCTCGCCGCTTGACTACGGCCTGTTGACCGACCTGAACACGCAGCCACGGACCACGTACCTTGCCGCCGTGCGCAACCCGAACCCGGCACTGGAGAGCTGAGGGCGATGGCCACCCGCGCGACGCGACCGCCGACGCAGCAATGGCCCGCCCAGGCGGAACCGCCGTCGAGCAAGTACGATCCGCACGGCCACGATTTCGCTTCGATCACCGCCACGATCAGCGACATCGTGCTCGAGCGCCCAACGGGCCTGGGATGGCTGGCATCGTTCGCTGCGAGCCATCTGCTGACGTTGGTCTTTGTAGCCGTGGCGATCTATTTGCTGATCGCTGGCGTCGGCATTTGGGGGATCGATATCCCCGTGGCTTGGGGTTTTGCGATCACCGATTTTGTCTGGTGGATCGGCATCGGCCATGCTGGGACGCTGATCTCGGCAATTCTATTGCTGCTGCACCAGCGCTGGCGCACGAGCATCAATCGCATTGCCGAGGCAATGACGATCTTTGCGGTGATGTGTGCCGGCATCTTCCCGCTGCTGCATCTGGGGCGTCCCTGGTTCTTTTACTGGCTGTTGCCGTATCCGAACACGATGAGCCTGTGGCCGCAGTTCCGCAGCGCGCTGGTGTGGGACGTGTTTGCCGTGAGCACCTACTTCACCGTGTCGCTGGTGTTCTGGTACCTGGGGATGATCCCCGACCTGGCGACGCTGCGCGATCGGTCCCG
>DASZPI010000493.1:0-4350 GCA_035550355.1 Pirellulales bacterium | reverse complement strand
AAAAATGGCGGGGACAGGATTCGAACCTGCGACCTCGAGGTTATGAGCCTCGCGAGCTACCGGGCTGCTCCACCCCGCGTCAGTTTTTGAGGTGGTGCGGCGACGGGCGACGAACGCCTCGGTCGAGCACAAGTCCATTCTACAATCTGATTGGCCTGCGAGTCGAGGGGGGCCGAAATTTCCGTTGGAAACCCGCACGACCGGACCGGAACCGGTCGTTTGCTCGTAAATCGGCTGAGTGTCGACTCTTTCGCTTGCCGCGATTTTTTTTGCCGGCTACGATTAAACCAGTGTCTTCGCGCGGCTCTTGCGCGGCATGTCGGAAACTCGACCGTATCCGGCAGCGTCAAAGGAACGGCTTGCGTTTGTCCAATGAACAGCGGCGTTTGAGCAGCGGCGTCGAAACCTTCAGCAGCACCGAACGATCTCGCGACGAAATCCATAGCGCGGCGGAGCGTTGAGCATGGTCGGTCCGAATTCCGGCCAACCTTCGGGAGGGATACCGCCGCTGCCGCCAGGCGCCGCCAGCCCGCCCGCGCGGCCACAGCCGCTGCCTCCGCCCGGCGCGGCGCGGCCGAAGCCGGTGCCATTGCCGATCAACGGCGCCGGGCAGACCGCGCCACCACCGCCGCCGCCGATGCCGCCGGCTCACGGCACGGTGCCAAATCAAGGTGCGGTGCCAAGTCAAGTTGCGGTGCCGCAGCCGTTGCCGATTCCTGGCGTGCTGCCACGCCCAGGCGCAGGAACCGCCGGCAATGCGCCTCCGCGCCCGCGACCGTTGCCGGCCCAAGGACCGGCGCCCGTTTTACCGGGCAATCAGCCGCCGCCTACCAATCCGGCTGCGCACACCATGGCCCGGCCGCAACCGCTGCCCGCCGGGGCTCCGGCCGCGCCCGGCGGTGTGGCGCCGCGACCCATCACGCTTCCGCCCGGTACCCCCCCGGCCAGTACGCCCATCGCGGCCGGCGTTGCAGCCAAGCCCGCGGTGCGCACCGGCCCCGAGCATCACGATACCGCGGAAGAGAAACTCAAGAAGTTCTCGAACGAGTTTTCGACGCCGGTGTTGATCAGCGCGGCTGTGCACATGCTGCTGATCATCATCCTGGGGCTGATCGGCGGCTCGGCCACAAACGACAAGAACGTCGTCACGCTGCAAGCTTCGTACGCTGAGGAGGAAGGTCAGCAACTGCTCGATCCGTCGCAGACGGCACCGATCGACACGCCGATCGCCGACAGCAAGGCCATGGCCGAGACGTTGCCGGTGGTCAGCAACCCGTTTGCCGAAGCTCCGAAAATTCCGGTCGATACGCTGTTCGGCGGGCTCGCCGCGGGCGGGCTTGGCTCGACCTCGCCGCTGCCGATTGCCTTGGCCGGGCGCGATCGCGGCATGAAGTCGATGCTGTTGGGCACGTACGGCGGTTCCGATTCGTCCGAAGCCGCGGTCAAGCTCGGCCTCGAATGGCTGAGCAAGCAGCAGATGAAATCAGGCATGTGGAGTCTCAAGGGGCCCTACACCGGCGGCGCCACGTTCGAGAACCACGAAGCGGCCACCGCCATGGCGTTGCTCGCGTTTCAAGGCGCAGGGCACACCCATCGCACCGGCAAGTTCAAGGCCAACGTGCAGCACGGGCTCGAGGCCTTGCTGAAACAGCAATACAAGGAAGGCAACTTCTACCGCGGCGAGCAACGCGACGAGGGGCTGTACACACAAGCCCAATGCACGATCGCCGTGTGCGAGCTCTGGGCGATGACGCAAGATTCTGCGCTGCGTGCCGCGGCGACGCGCGCCGTGCAATACTGCATCGACGCGCAGGCCGAGGAAGGCGGCTGGCGCTACACGCCACGCAACGACAGCGATACCAGCGTCACCGGCTGGATGGTGATGGCGCTGCAAAGCGCGAAGATGGGCGGCATCGAAGTGCCGCAAAAAGTGCTCGATCGCATCGGAGTGTATCTCGACAGCGCGAGCCCCGACGGCGGCAGCAAGTACACCTACCTGGCCAAGCGCCCGGAAAGCGACGCGACACGCTCGATGACTGCCGAAGGGTTACTGTGCCGGCAATACTTGGGTTGGAAGCAAGACGATCCGCGCCTGATCCGCGGCATCGAAATCCTGCTCGATCCAGCGAACCGCGGCTTGCCCGATTGGACCGACCGCGATCATTACTACTGGTACTACGCCACGCAGGTCATGCACCACATGGAAGGCCCGTATTGGCCGCGTTGGAACAACGTGTATCGCGATATGCTCGTCAAGCATCAAGAAAAGAAGGGCAAGGAAGCGGGCAGTTGGGAGCCGCTGGGCAGCGATCCCGATATCTGGTGCCAGCGCGGTCAGGGCGGGCGGCTGTACTGCACGTGCTTGTCGCTGTTCACGCTCGAAGTGTATTACCGACATTTGCCGCTGTACTCGTCGCTGAAAAAGCAGCTCGAAGGCACGAGGCCGTAACGACACCCCGCTGCACACGAGGGGGCCGCATGCCAGACCAGCCACACGCGTCGGCCGAGTTGCGGCAAGCAACCCTCGAGCTGAACGTCTCGGGGCGGCAATTGCAGCTCGAGATGGCGATTCCTGTTGGGCCGGTGCGGCCAATGGTCATGCTGCCGATCCTGCAAGCGCTGGCGAACACCTTCGTCGGCGCGGCGGTGCAAAACGTCGAGGACGACGGGCTCAGCATCTCGTGCACCAAGGGCTGCGGCGCCTGCTGCCGCCAGTTGGTGCCGATCGCTGAAGTGGAAGCGCACCGATTGCGCGACGTGGTCGCAGCGATGCCCGAGGCGCGGCGAGGCGAAGTGCTGCGTCGTTTTGCCGAGGCACGCATGCAGTTCCACGATGCGGGGCTGCTCGATCAGCTTGCCGCGCCGCAAAGAATCGCGCACAGCGATCTACTGAAGTTGGGGCTCGACTACTTCGCCGTCGGCGTGGCGTGCCCGTTCCTCGACGAGGAATCATGCTCGATCCATCCCGATCGACCGATTGCCTGCCGCGAGTACCTGGTGACCTCGCCGGCGGCGAACTGCGCGCATCCCACGGCGGAAACGGTGCGCTGCGTGCATGTCGCGGCAAAGGTCTCGTCGGCGTTGCCAACACTTGGCACACAGCAAACGCCGTGGATTCCGTTGGTCCTCGCGCTTGAATGGGCCGACGCGCACGCCGATGAGCCAGCGCCTCGGCCGGGAACCGAGATCATCCGCGAGGTATTCAGCCGGATCACCGGAAAGGACATTCCCAATGCGCCGCCGGCAAGCGGCCTAGGCATGAGGGCAAACGATTCTGGTCCGTGAGCGATGGTTCCCTCACGCGACCACGAGTTGCGGCCTCATTTCTTCGCCGGCGGATGATCGTGGTCGTGCTCGTGGTCGTGATCATGGTCATGATCGTGGTGATCGTGGTCATGATGTTCGTCGATCGGCTTCGGCGGGGCCGGACCTTTTTTGCAGCCGCCGCTGATCGCAACGCCTGCCGCCAAAACTGCCGCCATCCATCCACGCGACCAACGCATAAGGCTCCCTCCTCGGGCAGATACATGAACTTGATTCAGTCGCAGCAATCTACACGTTCGCGAGTATGGCGACCAGGGCTCGATGGCTTCGCTTGCGCTACTTGATCGGCGAGTAGTCGGTCGGCACCAGGTTCTGTGAGACGATCCGCTCGACGATCGGCCCGTCGGCCTCGCTCTTGGCCTTCACGGCTTGCCATTCAGGATCGGCGCGGAAGGCCTTCCACGATGCCTCTTGCGCCTCGCGGCTGGGATAGGCCAAGATGTACACCAGCGTGTTCTTCGATTCGGGCTCGTTCGCCGGCGTCCAATAGCCAACCAGTTCCATGCCGTGCTTGACGAACAGCTTGTTGGTGTGCTCGCGGAAGCGCGCGTTCAGCGCGTCGAGCCGACCTTCGTGCGTGCTGTAGGTCCGCAGCTCGAACACGCGGTCGCCCGATTTGGCATCTGGCGCCGCTACGATCCACGAAGCGGTGACCAGCGAAACACACATCGCAACACCGAGCAGGAACCATCGCATAACGCCTCCTTTGGTCTGTTCTGGTCGGGGATCAGGCCAGTAGATCCATTACCGGATCGCCGGCAGCGATCGTCAACGGCCGTGCGGCCGCGTCGTGCACTTCGGTCGCCGGGTCAATGCCCAGCAAGTAGAACATCGTTGCCGCCAGGTCGTCGGGCTTCACCGGATCGCGCGCCGGATACGCGCCTTGCTTGTCGCTGGCGCCATGCACGTAACCGCGCTTTACGCCGCCGCCGGCCAGCAGCGCGGTGTAGCAGTTCGGCCAATGGTCGCGGCTAATGTTGGCGTTGATCTTCGGCGTTCGGCCGAACTCGCCCATCCACACGACCA